>JBAXYJ010000088.1:0-11022 GCA_041670885.1 Clostridiaceae bacterium | reverse complement strand
TTTTTTTACGTTCGGTACATTCCATTAATTTTTACATAATCATAGGTCAGGTCGCAGCCCCAGGCTTTTGCACTGTATTCTCCGTCCTTTAAATCTATATATATATTTATTGTGTCCTGGTCAAGTATTTCTTTAGCTAAGGCTTCATCAAAATCAGCACCGCAGCCGTTTTTAACCAGCTGAAGTTCACCGATTTTATTTATGAAGGTAACATCTACTTTATCAGGATCAAAATCTCCTTTTGAATAGCCAAGAGCACACATTATTCTTCCCCAGTTGGCATCACTGCCAAAGAAAGCTGATTTAACAAGGCTGGAGGTGATAATTGATTTAGCACAAAGCTTAGCATCCTTTTCAGTTCTGGCTCCTTTAAGGTTAACCTCCAGAAGCTTGGTAGCACCTTCCCCGTCTTTTGCTATGTACTTGGAAAGAGTAGTATTAGCTAAGTGAAGGGCCTCTTTAAATGAATGGAAGGCCTGCCCATCTTTATTTATCTCATCATTATCTGCCATACCATTTGCCAGAGCAATTACCATATCATTTGTACTTGTATCGCCATCTACTGAAACCATATTATATGATAAGTCAACGCTTTCACTTAAAGCTTTTTGAAGCATCTCCTTTGATATTTTGGCATCTGTAAATATAAAACTGAACATGGTAGCCATATTTGGATGAATCATTCCGGAGCCTTTGGCAATTCCTCCGATTAGAATATTTTTTCCGTTTATTTCAGTCTCCACCATTACTGTTTTTTGAAAAGTATCTGTAGTCATTATAGCTTTAGCAGCATCAAAACCGCCATTATATGAAAGATTCTTGCAGGATTCTATTATACCATATGTTATTTTATCCATAGGAAGGGGAACTCCTATTACTCCTGTTGAGCCTACAAGAACCTCCTGGGAAACAAGATTAAGCGAAGATGCGGTTAGCTCTGCCATTTTATAAGCATTTTTAAGCCCGGTTTCTCCTGTACAGGCATTAGCATTTCCACTGTTTACAACAATAGCCTGAGTATTACTATTTTTAATATGCTCCATATTTAAAAGTACCGGAGCAGCTTTTACTTTATTTGTAGTAAAGGTAGCAGCAGATACTGCGGGAACCTCGCTGATCATGATACAAAAATCCTTCTTTTTGCTTTTCTTAAGCCCTGCAGATATTCCGCAGGCTTTATAGCCTTTAATATCTGTAAATATTTTGCCTTCTAATATTTTCATTATTAACATCCTTTCGTTATGGGAATATTGGTATTTTGTCAATTCCGGTTTTTTCATCAAAACCAAACATTAAATTCATATTATGAACTGCTGTTCCTGCAGCACCCTTAATTAAATTATCTATAGCAGATATTACTATAATTCTGTTAGTCCTTTTATCAATTTTAAAGGATATATCGCAGAAGTTTGAGCCTTTAACCCATCTGGTTTCCGGCATATCTTTTTTTATTCTGATAAATTGTTCACCCTTATAGAATTCTCTATAAACTTCAAATATATCATCTTCACTTACCTGATTTTGAAGACTTGCATACATAGTAGATAATATTCCTCTGTTCATTGGAACAAGATGAGGAGTGAAGGTTAAATTAAAGCTGAAACCAGCCAGCTTAGAAAGCTCCTGCTCTATTTCCGGGGTATGTCTGTGATTTCCTACTTTATATGCTTTAAAATTTTCATTTACCTCTGTAAATATATTTCCTATTGATGCAGACCTTCCGGCTCCGGATACTCCTGATTTTGCATCAACAATTATTGATGAAGTATTTATTATTCCGTTTTTAACCAGCGGTGCTAAGCCCAGTATGGCAGCTGTAGGAAAGCAGCCCGGATTTGCAATGATTGAAGCTTTTATGATTTTTTCTCTGTTTAGCTCCGGCATTCCATATACTGCCTCAGATAAAATTTCACTATACTCATGCTTTTTCCCGTACCAGCTTTCATATTCATCGGCACTATCTAGCCTGTAGTCTGATCCTATATCTATTACCTTGACTCCAAGTGAAAGAGCTTTTCTGACTATTTCAAAAGATTCTCCTGCAGGCATTGCCAGAAAAAGAACATCTATTTTAGGCAGCAAATCACCTGCATATTTATTATCCACACATACATCACTTCTTATTCCAAGATAACTTTCGTATACACTATTATACATTTTATCTGAATAACTATGAGAAGACAGAAACACTACTTCAGCTTCCGGATGATTAGACAGCAGCCAGAGAAGCTGTTGACCGGCATACCCAGTGGAACCAATAATGCCAACTTTTATCATAAAACCACCTCTGAAAAATTAATTATAAGAAATTATACAATTAATTTTATAAATATACAATATTTTTTTAAAAATTTATTGAATATTAATGCTTAATTATGTATAATTATAATAATTTTATTAAGGATGTGTTGACAGTGAAAAATAATACTAAAGAAAATTTTACTCATTTGCTCTCATATATAAAAAAATATAAAGGAAAAACCTTTGTAATAAAATATGGCGGAAGTATTATGGAAGATGAGACTGCAAAAAAATATTTTTTTCAAGACATAGCATTTTTGAAAAAATCAGGAGTTAATCCTGTTATTGTTCACGGAGGCGGAAAGAGAATATCAGCCATGCTTAAAGAAATTGGATGTCCGGTAGAGTTTAACAGAGGACTTAGGATAACTGATTCAAAAACCATGGAAATTGTAGAGCTGGTTTTATCAGGGCAGGTTAATAAGGAAATATCAAATGCTCTTTCACTTATTGGTGCAAGTGCACTGGGAATAAGCGGAAAGGATGCCGGGCTTTTAAAGGCAAAGAAAACTCTTACAAAAGTTGATGATGAGTATATAGATTTAGGCTTTGTTGGGGAAATTGTATCTGTAAACACTAAAGTAATAGAAGATATTATAAAAATGGGGTACATTCCGGTAATATCTCCGGTATCCTGTGATGAAGACGGAAATTCCTATAATGTAAATGCAGATTTTGCAGCAGCTTCAATAAGCTCCCATCTCAAGGCAGATAAATTAATTCTTTTAACTGATGTACCAGGAGTATACAGCTCCTTTGAAGATAAAACAATAATTAATGAAATATACGAAGATGAAGTAGAAAATTATATATCCTCAGGAATTATAAGCGGAGGAATGATTCCAAAGGTAACCTGCTGCAGAGATGTGGTAAGATCAGGGGTTAAAGATGTGGTTATGATAGACGGGAAAAGGGAGCATGGGCTGCTTTTAGATGCATTGTCAGAAGGTGGATTAAAAACTATAATAAGAAAAGGGGTAAGAGAATGTCAAAAGGTTATTTAATGAATACTTATGGAAAATATGAACCGGTTTTTGTAAAGGGAAAAGGCTCTAAAATATGGGATGAGGCCGGAAAGGAATATATAGATTTTGTATCAGGAGTTGCGGTAAACTGCCTTGGACATGCTCATCCGGCCATAAAAAAAGCGCTGGAAGACCAGTCAGAAAAACTTATTCATATTTCAAATTATTTCTGGAATAAGCCTCAGATAGAGCTTTCAGAATTAGTATGCAAAAAGTCAGCCATGGAGTCTGTATTTTTCGTAAACAGCGGAACAGAAGCTATAGAGGCTGCTCTTAAGCTATCACGAAAATATGGAAGCAAACAAGATGGAAAAAATAAAATAATATATATGGAAAATTCCTTTCATGGAAGAACCATGGGAGCTTTGTCTGTTACAGGCCAAGAAAAATATCAGAAAAGCTTTCAGCCTCTGATACCCAATACGGTACCTGTTGCTTTTAATAATATGGAAGAGCTGGAAAATGCTTTTGGTGATGATGTATGCGGCCTTATATTTGAGCCTATACAGGGAGAGGGAGGAATAATAAAGGCAGATTATGAGTTTATGAAAAAAGCAAGGGAGCTTTGTGATAAATATGATGCTATAATGATATTAGATGAAGTTCAGTGTGGAATAGGAAGAACCGGAAGCTTTTTTGCTTACCAAGGATATGGAGTTATGCCTGATGTAGTTTGTATGGCAAAGGCTTTAGGGGGAGGATTCCCCATAGGTGCGATAGCGGCCCGGGGGAAGGCAAAGGATGTACTTACTCCCGGAGATCATGGAAGTACCTTTGGAGGAAATCCTTTAGCCTGCTCTGTAGCTATTGCAGTTCTTAAGGAACTGGAAAACGAAAAAATCATTGAAAATATTTCAGCAAAATCAGAATATATTAACGAAAAGTTAGGCAAATTAAAAGAAAAATGTAATGTAATTGTGGATATAAGAGGAGCAGGTCTTCTTATAGGCATAGAAATAAATAAAGATACTAAGGAATTCTCTAAAAAATGCTTTGAAAAAGGATTATTGGTTGTGTCTGCCGGCAAAAATACCATAAGACTTTTGCCCCCGCTAAATGTATCTTATGAAGATATAGATTCAGCTCTTAATATATTAGAAGAGGTGATAGGAATTTGGTAAGACTTGAAAATCTTATACCCCAGGGTGTTCAGGACACTCACAGCAATGTTTATGAGGTGAAGGAAAGAATAATATCAAATATAAAACAGGTTTTTAAAACCTTCGGCTACAGGCAGATATTAACGCCTACCTTTGAGTACTATGATCTATTCCTAAGGGCTAAGAGAACAATTAGAAAAGATGAAATGTTTAAGCTTATAGATGAGAAGGGAGAAATCCTTGTTTTAAGACCTGATATTACAACTCCCATAGCCAGAGTGGCAGCTTCTTACAGTAACCAGAAGGATAACAGGCTAAAATTTTTTTACAGTACTAATATTTTTAGAATAAACAGGGAAAATAATTGCAGCAGGAAAGAATTTACTCAGGCAGGAATTGAATACATAGGAAATAATTCAGAAGATGCTGATGGAGAGATTTGTGCAGCTGCCATTGAGTGCTTCCTAAAATGTAATATTGCGGATTTTAAAATTGATTTAGGTCAGGCTGCATTTTTTAGGGGCTTGGTAAAAGAAATAGATATTGATAATGAAGAGATAAAGAAGCTGAAGGACCTGATTGAGCATAAAAATTTTGCAGAGGTTAAAGAAATATCAAGAAAACTTAATGTTTCAGAAAAGGTGAAGGACGTAATAGATAAAATGCCTTACCTTTACGGAGATGCAGATAAGGTGCTCCAAATGGCTAAAACCCTGGTACTTAATAAAGAGATGGAAGATTCTCTTATTAACCTTCAGAATGTATATAAAGTGATTTGTGATTATGGATTTGGTAACTTTGTGTCAGTAGATTTAGGGCTTATTAATCATATAGATTATTATACAGGAGTAATATTTAAGGGCTACCTTAATAATTATGGTAAAGAAGTAATGTCCGGCGGCAGGTATGATGATTTAGTATCAGAATACGGTCATGAAATTCCTGCCACAGGTATGGGGATTAATGTGGATGAGCTGATAGAAGCTATGGAATCCATGGATTTAATCGATGAGAAAAGCAGTAAAACAGATTTCGTTCTTATATATACTGAAAATTATAGAAAAGAAGCAGTTATACTTTCAAGAAAATTAAGAGACTGGGGAAAAATAGTTGAAACTGATAAAATTGAAAATACGAAAAAATACACTAATGCCTCAGACATAACGGAAATAGTAAGTGTAAAAGATGAGCTGCTTTCAGTTTTTGATAAAAATAGCGGCACTGAATATAAATGTACTGTTGCCCAGTTCCTTAATAAAGTATTTAATAGTAAGGAAGTATTTTCGATTCACTAAGGAGGAAAGATGGATAATATTGTAATAGCAGCAGCAAAGGGAAGGCTGGCAGAGGAAGGAATAAGGCTTCTTGAATTATCTGGCATAAGATTTCCAGACTATTCAAAGAAGAGCAGAAAACTGGTATTTTTAAGTGAAGACGAAAATATTAAGATGGTTATGGTTAAACCTGGAGATGTTCCCGTATATGTGGAACGGGGTACCTGCGACATTGGGATAGTTGGAAAAGACGTTCTTGTTGAAAGCAGAGCAAACCTATATGAAATTTTAGACTTGGGTTTTGGCAAATGCAAAATGATAACTGCAGCCACCAGGGACATTTCCTTAAACAGAGGGAAAAAATTAAGAGTTGCCACAAAATATCCAAACATGGCAAAGGATTACTTTAACAATAAAGGTGAAATGATAGACATAATTAAGCTTAATGGTTCAGTGGAATTAGCCCCTGTTATGGGTCTTTCAGATATTATTGTTGATATTGTTGAAACAGGTAAAACTCTTAAGGAAAACGGCCTTCATATAGTTGATACCATATGTGATTTAAGTGCCAGACTTGTAGTAAATAAGGTAAGCTTTAAAACAAAAACAGAGACTATAGAAAAAATAGTTAAGTCAATCCAGTCCATTATGGGAGAGGAGAGTGAAGTAAATATTGAAAATAGTTAGTGTAGACAGTAAAAATATAGATGCTGTAATTTCAAAATTAGAAAATAGGGAAAGCTCTTATAAGGAAATAGATGAAAAAGTTGAAATTATAATAAATGAAGTAATTGAAAAAGGCGATGCAGCTTTAAAAAAGTACACACTTTTATTTGACGGAGCAGATATAGAGAATTTTAAAGTATCTCAGCAGGAAATAGATAGCGCTTATTCTAAGGTTGAAGAGAAATACATTAAAGTAATAAAGCAGGCTAAGGAAAATATAGAAGAATTTCACAAAAATCAGCTTACAAAGTCCTGGTTTACAAATTCAAATAATGGAATTATCTTAGGGCAGATGATAAATCCAATAGAAAGAGTTGGCATATATGTGCCTGGCGGGAAAGCAGCATATCCTTCCACAGTTCTTATGAATGCTGTACCCGCCAAGGTGGCTGGAGTTTCTTCTATAGTTATGGTAACTCCGCCTGATAAAAATGGGAACATTAATCCTTATATCCTTGCAGCTGCGAAAATTGCAGGAGTCAGCCAAATATATAAATTGGGTGGAGCCCAGGCAATAGCTGCATTAGCTTATGGGACAGAAACCATAAAAAAGGTTGATAAAATAACAGGACCTGGCAATATTTATGTGGCCAGGGCTAAAAAAATGGTATTTGGAGCTGTGGATATTGACATGATTGCAGGTCCCAGCGAAATATGCATAATAGCAGATGAAAACTCAAATCCAAAATATATAGCAGCTGATCTTTTTTCTCAGGCAGAGCATGATGAAATGGCAGCTGTTTCTCTTATAACCACATCAAAGCATTTATCAGAGGAAGTTATTAAATTTCTGCATTCTGATATTGAAAATCTCAGCAGAAAATCAATTATATCTAAGTCTTTGAAGGATCATGGGAACATATACCTGGCAGATAATCTGGAAACAGCCTTTAATATATGTAATAGTTTAGCACCGGAGCATCTGGAAATCATGCTAAGTGACCCATTTTCATACATATCAAAAATAAAAAATGCAGGGGCAGTATTTCTTGGAAGCTATTCGCCAGAGCCGTTAGGAGATTATTTTGCAGGACCTAACCATACACTTCCCACAGGAGGAAGCGCAAAATATTCCTCGCCGCTGGGAGTAGATGATTTTATTAAAAAATCCAGCATAATTTATTACAGCAGGGAAGAACTTGATAAGGTTAATAAAGATATTCAGTATTTTGCTGAAAAAGAAGGCTTAGATGCTCATGCAAATTCATTAAAGGTAAGGTTAAATTTATGAAAAAATTAATTAAGAAAAGCATAATGGATTTTTCTTCTTATGATGCTAAAAGAGATTTGACGGGAACAGTTCTAGATGCTAATGAAAATTTTAAGGATTATTTTAAAATTTACAAAGATGAAATTATGGAAGAGCTGGAGAAACTCAATATAAACAGATACCCGGAGTTCGACGGAGGAAGACTAAGGCTTGATCTGGCATGCTATGCCGGTTTGAAGCCTTCAAATATAATAATAGGAAATGGCTCAGACGAGCTGATTTCCATAATAGTGAATTCCTTTATAGATAATGGGGATATTATAGTAACTGCTTCACCTACATTCTCCATGTATGAAATATACGGAAAAATTGCCGGAGGAAAAACAATATACATAGATTCAGATGAAAATTTCAATGTAAATCCAGAAGATATTATAAAATCAGCCAATGAAAACAATGCAAAAATAGTTTTTATATGTAATCCTAATAATCCTACAGGAACAGTATTTAAGGAAGAAGAATTAATTAAAATAATAGAGAATGTATCATCTTTAGTAGTAATTGATGAAGCTTACTATGAATATTTTGGGAAAACTGTAATTGACAAAGTAAATGAATATAAAAATCTTATAGTGCTTAGAACCCTTTCAAAAGCCTTTGGTCTTGCCGGAGCCAGGGTTGGCTACGGAGCTTCCTCTATCGATATAATTGATATTTTATTCAGCGTAAAGCCTCCCTATAATATGAACTCATTAAGTACGGCCTATGGACTTGTTTTCTTAAGGCACAGGGATGAGATTTTAAAGGATGTTTCAGAAATAATTAAAAGACGGGAAAAGCTGTATAGTGAATTTAAAAATGCTAAAGGGATAAAAGCATATAAAAGCGGCGCAAATTTCCTGTTAATAGAATTAAAAGACTCAGAGAAGATATTTAATAAGCTGCTAAAAAAAGATTTAAGAGTCAGAAAATACGGCAGCGGGCAGCTTAAAAACTTTCTAAGAATAACCATTGGAAGTGAAGAAACAAACAATCTGCTGATAAAACTGATTAAGGAGGGATATTTTGACCAGGAAATCTGAAATAAAAAGGAAAACAAAAGAAACAGATGTAACCTTAATTCTTAATTTAGACGGAGAAAGAAATATAGACATAAATACAGGTATTGGTTTTTTTGACCATATGTTAAATCTGATGGCATTTCACGGCACCTTTGATATGGACTTAAAATGCAGCGGAGATTTATATGTTGATGGTCATCACATGGTAGAAGATACAGGAATAGTTTTTGGAAAAGCCTTTAAAGAAGCCCTGGGAGATAAAATTGGCATAAACAGGTATTCAAATATATATACACCAATGGATGAAGCTTTATCTATGGTTTCTATAGACATAAGCGGCAGAAGCTTCCTTCATTTTAATGTTCCCTTAAAAAGAGAAAAAATAGGGGATTTTGAAACAGAACTTTTAGAGGAGTTTTTCAGAGCCTTTTCCTATAATGCTGAGATTACTCTTCATCTTAACCTGATTTATGGATCTAATGATCATCATATTGCAGAATCAATATTTAAAGGGTTGGGAAGAGCACTTAAAGAAGCTTCAAAAATAGATAAGGAAGGAAGTTTACCTTCAACGAAGGGAATGCTATAGGTAGGTATATGATAGGTATTGTAGACTACGGAGCAGGTAATTTGAAAAATGTATACAGAGCATTTACGTCTCTGGGCTTCCACTGCAAAGTTATTAATAATAAGGAAGAAATAAAAAATGCCGGCAGTATAATAATTCCCGGAGTAGGAGCATTTAATCAGGCTATGGAAAAGCTGAATAAAACAGGCCTTTCTGAAGCTATAAAAGAATTTTCTTATACAGGAAAGAACATAATAGGCATATGTCTTGGACTGCAGCTGTTTTACGATGAAAGCTATGAGGATGGCTTATGGAAGGGGCTTGGACTATTAAAGGGAAGTGTAGTTAAGTTTCCAGAAGGAAATTTAAAGGTTCCCCATATGGGCTGGAACAGTGTATATAAAACAAGAGAAGATAATTCAGTTAAAAGCATAAAAGATGGAGACTGCCTGTATTTTGTACACTCCTATTACGCAAAGCCTGAAGATCTGAAAGATGTTCTTTTATATACAGATTATGGAGTAAGGGTTCCTGCGATGGTAAGGCATGATAATATTATTGGAATGCAGTTTCATCCTGAAAAAAGCGGAGACCTAGGGCGAAAATTATTGGTAGATATAGGAGGAATACTTAAATGATAATATTTCCTGCTGTTGATATAAAAAATGGAAAATGTGTACGGCTGCAAAAGGGAGCCTGGGACAGTGCAACTATATATAACGATGAACCCTTTATGGCAGCTAAACTTTGGGCAGCTAAAGGTGCTGAATTTATACATATAGTTAATCTAGACGGAGCATTTGGACTTAGTGGGGATAATATGGCAGCTATTAAAAAAATAATAGATAATGTTTCAGTTCCTGTACAGCTGGGAGGAGGCATTAGATCCATGTCAGATATTACAGATGCGCTAAGATTGGGTATAAATAGGGTTATTCTTGGAACTGCCGCCATAAATGACAGAGAATTTTTAAAAGAAGCAATAAATAAATACAATGAAAAAATAGTGGTATCTATAGATGCAAAGGATGGATACGCAGCTGTTAAGGGCTGGACTGAGGTAACTCCTTTCAAGGTACTTGATCTTTCAAAAGAATTTGAAGAATATGGTCTTAAAACCTTGGTATATACTGACATATCAAGAGACGGCATGATGATGGGACCGGATTTTAAAACCCTTATGGAATTAAATGAAAAAACAAATCTTGATATAATAGCCTCCGGAGGAATAAAAGATACAGAGGACATACTAAAACTTAAAGAAGCTGAACTTTATGGAGCCATAATAGGAAAGGCTCTATATACAGGTGACATTATTTTGGAGGAAATCTTATGTTAGCAAAACGAATAATTCCCTGTCTTGATGTAAATAAAGGCAGGGTAGTTAAGGGACAGAAATTTAAAAATCTTGTGGATGTAGAGGATCCTGTAAAATTAGCTGAATATTACAGTAAGTGCGGAGCTGATGAGCTGGTTTTTTATGATATAACTGCATCTAATGAAGAAAGAAATATATTCCTTGATATGGTGGAAAAGACTGCAGAGGCAGTTAATATTCCTTTTACCATTGGCGGCGGCATAAGATCCGTTGATGACTTTAACCTGGTTTTAAGAGCCGGAGCTGATAAGGTATCTGTAAACTCAGCTGCTGTTAATAATCCTGAAATAATAAAAGAGGCAGCTTTGAAATTTGGAAGGCAGTGCGTAGTTCTTTCAATAGATGCAGGAAAAAATGAAAAGGGTGAGTGGAAGGTATA
>JBAXYJ010000087.1:0-11050 GCA_041670885.1 Clostridiaceae bacterium | reverse complement strand
CCTATCTGCCTTCTGTCCACATTTACAACTGCTGTTACCTCCATAGCGGTTCCGCTGAAAAACATCTCATCTGCTGCATACAGCTCGCACCTTGGGACACTTCTCTCCACTACTTCCATGTTTAACTCTTCCTTAGCAAGTCTGATTACTGTATCTCTTGTAATTCCTTCTAATATATCATCGGATACAGGAGGAGTAATAAGTTTCCCTTTTTTTACTATAAACAGGTTTTCTCCAGGTCCCTCACATACATACCCGTTTTTAGTTAAGAATACGGCTTCATCAAAACCGTTTGATAATACCTCAAGTGATGCTAATGCAGAATTTAAATAAGCCGCCGTTGCCTTTGTCCTTGGAGGAAGCATATTATCTGATATTCTTGTCCAGGAGGATACAGCAACGCTTAGCTCTTCCTTCCCTGCATATTTTCCGAGAGGCTGACAGTAAATAACAAGCCTGTCATCATCATCGTCATAAAGACTTGGTGCTAATTTATCTGAGCCCTTATAGGCAACAGGTCTTATATAGGTGGTTGTCTTATAATCATTTTTCTTTAAAAGCTCTAAAGTCATTTTGCAAAGCTCCTCAGAAGTATAGGGTATGTTAATCCATAAAGTCTTACAGGATGCCTTTAACCTGTCATAATGGTCCTTAAGCCTGAATGCATACATTTCTTCCTTTTCCTCATCCCAGTAAGCTCTGATTCCCTCAAAACAGCCTAAGCCATAATTAAAGGCCTTAGACCTTATGCTTATGCTAACATCTTCTTCCTTTACTATTTCTCCATTGTAAATTACATATGATTCTTTCATTTCTTTGCCCCCTATTATAAAAAATCAGATTATGCAGCAGCATAATCCATTTAATTCATTTTTTAAACATTGGTTAATTGTATAAATGATAATACCTTATTAAATAATTGTCAAGTTTATCCAAACAATTTTTTTTTGCTTCAAGCTGACCTCATATAAAAATATGGTTGTGGCAATAGCAGCATTTAGGGAATTGCAGTCTCCAAACATAGGAATAGAAATCAAATTAATCTGCTCTTATACCCGTTCCTTGAAATTCCATCCTTTTCGCTAACCGCAGCCAAGGCAACCCTTCCCTTATAATCATATTGAAAATATGATTTTTCCGCTTTTGTATCCGTCAAAAATATTTTGAAATTATTTTTTTAAGATATTTTATACCATTTTGATAAAACATAAGAATTCTCAGATTTTTCTATTACATTATATTTTTCTTCGTTAATATTATTTATCATCATTTCACCTGTCTATTTATACTTTTCTCTTGGCTAAAGCCATCAGGATAGCGCTTTTTAAGCTTTTCTATGTTCATATCTGCTATTTTTTCCAGGGGAACATCAATTACTTTTGATATATATGATAGATACCAGAGCACATCTCCCAGTTCCAGAGATATTTTTTCTTTATCTAAATCATGTCCATGAAAAATAACCTTTTTTATGTAATCCGTAACCTCTCCTGCTTCTCCTGATATTCCAAGAGCACCCAGTGTCAGGTTTTCATTATTTAAGCTTATATTGCCTGCTGTCCTTAACATTTTATCTTGATACTGATTTAAATCCATAATATTACCTCCAGCTTCATATAATTAATTATACACTATGTTTTATAATTTTAAGGAGTTTATATGGCAAATTTAATGGAGAATATAAATAATATAAACGCTGTAAAAAAAGATTTGTCCGAGCTCCCTTCAGATCCCAGGGAAAAGTCCTACATAGATAGCAGTATTTCACCTATAGCTGATCTTTTATATAAACTCAGTTCCGCAGCTTCATCATTAGCCGAAAGTGCAAATTACCTTTCCCAAAGCTTCATTACAAAACCTAAAAAAAGAAAAATTAGAAAGACAAATGACACCATATATGAAATAAACGAAGCCTGTAATGAACTCTTTAAAATCATAAAAGAAAGAATAGATCTTATAGAATAACCTATTCTAAATTTTCTTAAAAGAAGAAATTTCACAATTCAATAATTAGTTTTTTCTGATTAAAAAGCATTGATAATTTGTTATTTTTAATCTGAAAATCAGCCAAAAGGTTATTACACAATTCCCTTAATAGCCTAACATATGCGGAAAATAAACAGATATAAAAGTAATAATAGTTCCGGATATAGTTCCTCCAATTAGAGCACAGACTATAGACTTTTTAAAATCAAGCTTTAGAAAGGATGCAATAGCAGAACCTGTCCAAAGTCCTGTGGTTGGAAGAGGTATACCAATAAAAATAATAAGCCCCAGCTCCTTATACTTTTCCATATTTTTAGAGCCCTTTTCAATCTTTCTTTCTATAAATTTATTTAATGGGTCAAAAACTTCATGTTTTTTCATAAATGCAAATATACTGTTAAACAGAATAAGAACAAAGGGAACCGGAAGGAAGCTTCCTATAAGTGTAACTATAAAGGCAGTCATAGGACTGAGTCCATATTTATATATACCAAGAGGAATGGCTCCTTTTTGCTCCATAAGAGGAACAGCAGCAAGCAGCATAGTTTTTATTATGTTCATTTTATCTCTCCAATACTAACATCAAATTAAACTCATAAAAATACTATAAATATTAAATAATCCAATGTCAAGTAAAATAAGGAAATTGCATAATCAACACATAATCAGCTGTCATATCACATTTATGCAATTTCCTATAAAATTTGTATGTTAAGTAGATTGTTTTTTGGCTGTCCTATTTTTATTTTTGCCGGTCTCCCTTGTACTTGGGGTATCAAAATTAGCCTTAGCTTCTCTTATTCCCTTTTTATCAACCTGACTATCCTTTGGCATATTATCACCTCCTATTGATATTATCTCAAAAGAGAGTAAAATTATTATAAAAAACTTTCGGAGGAATTATGAATTATATTGATTTCCACTGTGATACTGCCAGCAGGCTGTTTTATAAGGATAAGGAATTATTCAGAAATGATTTTTCTGTAGATATTGGGAAAATGATCAAAGGTAAATGTCTGGCTCAATTTTTTGCCATGTTTATTAATAATAAGGATTTAGAAAGCCCATTTATGATAGCTTCAGATATGATAGATAATTTTCATAAAGAGCTTACTAAAAATAAAGACTATATAGAATTAGCTTTAGATTATAAAACACTGATAGAGAACAAAGGCTCAAACAAGATGTCTGCATTTTTAACCATTGAAGAAGGAGAAGCATTAGAAGGAAATATTGATAATCTTAAATTTTTCTATGATAAAGGGATCAGGCTGATTACACTTACCTGGAACTACGAAAACAGCATAGGCTATCCTCATATAATGAAAGAAAAAGCCTGCTCTGGTTTAAAAAATTTTGGGAAAGAATTAGTACAGGCTATGAATCACTATAAGATGTTAATTGATGTATCTCATTTAAATGACAGCGGCTTTAATGATGTACTTAATTTATCAAAATATCCCGTTTTAGCATCTCATTCAAATTCCAGAGCTGTAAAAGGTCACAGCAGAAATTTAGGAGATGATATGATACGAAAGCTGGCTGGCTCCGGCGGAGTAATGGGACTTAATTTCTGTTCCGGCTTTATGGGAGAAAATGAAGTAACGAAAATTGAAGATATGAAAAAACATATTAACCATATAAAGAATGTAGGAGGAATAGATGTTCTAGCCTTGGGTTCTGATTTTGACGGAATATCAAATCAGGTAGAAATAAAAAATGCATCAGAGATGGATAAGCTGCACTCAGCATTAAAGGGGGAGCTTTCAGAAGATGATATTGAAAAGATATATTATAAAAATGCTTTAAGAGTAATTAAAGACGTATTATAAAAAAAATCAGCAGGAAATTCTATTATGGATTCCCTGCTGCTTTATCTTATTTCAATTTAAGCCATATCTTTACCGGATTATGGTCTGAATTTTTAAACTTCAGGTCATAGCCCTTAACCTGCTTTATCTCTACATTTGGAGATACTAAAAATCCATCTATTATTGACAGGAAGTTAACTCCTTCTTTGTAAGTGCTGGCAACAGCTCTGTTAGATGGGGTATTTTTATCTGCTCCCCAGGTAAAACCCTCCGGTGTAAAGTCATTCGGGATAGTCTGCAGCCAGTCAGGCCAGCTCTCTTCTGATTTAAAGTTTTTTGCATCTGTTCCCGGTATCTGATGATTAAAATCTCCTCCTACTATAACATAGTTTCCCTTATTGTACTCTGTTTCTATAAAGGTCTTGAGGAAGGCAAGCTGCTGTTTTCTTACAAAACCTCCTTTATCGTAGGCTGACATATGGGAATTTAGAAGTATTAAAGTTTTTCCATTATTCAGTGGTATTTTTGTCTGAATAAAACATCTGTCAAGTTCAGCCAGCTGTCTGGGCCATTTCTCAGTTCCGGGATACTGGTACCTCTCTGCATCAGTTATTTTATATTTTGAAAATGTAACTAAGCCTCCATTTACATATCCCATAGGTTTGCTTAGAGGAACAGGAACCCATAATACCTTATAATTTGTGGCATAGGTGCTGCTGTAACCATCTAATAATGTTTTTAGATAGTCATATTCATTAACATAGTTGGATCTGGTAGCATTTTTATCTATTTCCTGAACAAATATAAAATCTGCATCTAAATTTATAAGTGTCTTGCCTATTCCCTGAAGATTTTCCTCTGTCTTTTCTTTTGAGCTGGATCTTGACATGGTTCCACCATCCATAAAGAAATCCTGTTTATCATCTAATCCGCAATAACCGATATTAAATGTAGCTATGGTAAATTCATTATTGCTTAATATATTTGTTCTTTGATTTTCTGATTTTAAAAGAACTACATCTTTAGGCTTATAATCTGAAATAGTCATAACAAGAAAATAAAGACCTGCTAATAAAACTAAAATACCTATAATCCATAGAATTATTTTAATTGCTTTTTTCATGCTTATACCCCCATTGAATTTCTTAATATAATTATACTCTAAAAAAGGTTGTAAATTAAATTTTCTTAGTAAGTATTTTTGTTAAAAAATATGTTTAACGATGTATAAGATAAGCCTTCTCAGGTAAAAATAAAAAGATAAAAAAGTTTTACAAGGAGGCAAACATGGATATAACAATTCAGCAGCAAATAAAATTAAAATTCAGAAATGGTGCTGTCTGCCCACACTGCGGAAGCAGTGAAGTCAACAAATTCGGATTCTTTAATGGGAAACAGAGATATAGGTGCAAGGAATGCAGAAAAACCTTTAATCTTTATACGAAAACACTGCTCAGCTGGTCCCATTATAAAGATAAGTGGGATAGATTTATTGAAACCATGAAACAGGATTTGTCGTTAAGAAAAGCAGAAGATAAGGTTGGTGTCAGTTATGCTTCCTTATTCTATTGGAGACATAAGGTATTGACTGTGTTAAATGAAGAAAATGATGGGAAACTTCATGGAGTTCTGGAACTTATTCATACTAAGCTTAAATATATAGATAAGTATCGTAATATAGAAATGGACGAGGATATGGGTACATCCCAGAATGTGATATTTGCATTTTTATATCAGCGTGAGGACAGGCTTGATAGCTATATTTATAAAGAAAAAGAAAAAGCGAAAGCCTTTATATATGAATTATCTGATAATATTGATGAAAGAAGTATAGTTTGTCTAAAATCCAACTATCCTTTCAGGTACCCCCTTAAATATAAAAACATAAAAGTTGCTGATAAGAATAATTATAAGAGAGTTAATTATTTTAACACAGAGAAATCAAGAAAATATTTAGGTAATTTTATTATATGGCTTAAAATGTTCAGAGGAGTATCCTCTAAAAACTTAGTAAAATATGCAGCATTCTTTAAAACTAAAAACGTATTTGATAATATGGAAGGCATAATACTGTCTTCACTCAGGAAATGGGAAAACCTTAGAAACAGTCAGGCTGCAGATGGAGCCTGGGGTTTTTAGCTTGAGCTTTCAACATAATTTTTAACAAAACTACATAACAAAAAAACTGCCCTCAGGCAGCTTTTATTTACACGAATCTCTCTCTATTATCTGATGTGGAAGTACATAGTGCATAGGGTCCAGCTCCTGCTTATTTATGCTCTTTATCAGCATTCTCATACCAACTGAGCCCATATCGTACATTGGAACAGCCACTGTTGTAAGCTTAGGATAGAACTGCGAAGCACTATATATATCATCAAAACCTGCTACATCAATATCCTCAGGCACTCTAATATTATTTTCTCTAAGCGAGTTAATAGCTCCCATTGCCAGCTCATCAGATACACAGAATACAGCATCTACATCAGTATTTCTGATTATCTTTTCCATTGCCCTAAAGCCGTCTTTTCCTTTAAGTCCGCCAAAGCTTACCAGCTCTTCTTTAAATTCTATATCATTCTGCAAAAGAGCTCTTTTATATCCTTCATATCTTAAGGACTTTGCATTGTTTTCCTCTAAAGATACTCCAATGAATGCTATTTTTTTATTTCCATTTTTAATTAATCTGCATACTATATCAAAGGCTGCCCTTTCATCATCTATAGTAACACTTGGGAATTCTCCTTTTTCGTCTTTCGTTTCAACAAGAACGGTTTTTAATGATAGATTTTTAGCTAAATCTAAAGCCTCTTGATTCAGGGAGCTGCTCATAAGAACTATTCCATCACACATTTTTTCTCTTAAAACTCTTATGTAATCAAGTTCCTTTTCTGTGTCCAGGTCAGCATTGCAAAGAATAATATTGTAATCATAAATATTTGCTACATCCTCTGCTCCTCTTACAACCTCCGGATAAAATGGGCTGGAAATGTCCGGTATTACTATCCCAATCGTTTTTGTTTTCTGTGTTTTTAAACTTCTTGCTACAATGTTTGGTCTATAATCCAACTTCTTTATAGCATCTAATACCTTTTGCTTTGTATCATCATTTACTACGTCTACATCATTTAGTACCCTGGAAACAGTTGCTATTGAAACTCCTGCTTCTCTTGCAACATCTTTTATTGAAGCTGCCATTGATATGCCCCCTTCTTTTTAATATTTATTTGTAGTATAATTTATCCTAAGAATAAATAGAATTTAGAATTTGCCAAGGTGGTTATATGAAAAACAAAGATTTACTTAGTCTAATCCTTATTATATACATTTTAATTCCATTAATAATAAGCCAATTTATAGAAAGCAAATTTTTTATTAAAGGATATAAATTTATTATACTTTACTATATTATAATATCTTTTATATTTTTTGCAATTTTTACTTATTATTATCTAAAAAATAAAATGAAATGTAAAAATCGCTGAGTATTACTCAGCGATTTTTTTATACTCTTTTAACTGAAATCATTAAGTTCTTACCATTTATATTACAACCAGTATAAACTTTATCTTCTCCGAATGCAATATCTATGCTTAGAGTTTCTTTCTTTATTTTATCCTGATACTTATTTATAACTGTTATCAGCTCCTCTGAGCCGCTGACATAAAGATTTATCTTATCTGCAACCTCAAAGCCTGATTCCTTTCTCATGTTCTGAATCTTAGATAATATCTCTCTCAGGTCTCCTTCTTCAATAAGCTCAGGTGTAAGAGTTGTATCCAAAACTACTCCTAAAGTTCCTTCACCTGCAAATGCAAAGCCTTCTAATCCCTGCATTGTTACTAAAACATTTTCCTGATTTAGTGTTATCTTCGCATCTCCTATTTCCAAGATGACATCTTCTCCTCTTTTTACCTTCTGAGCCAGTTCCATCTGATTCATTGAGGATATTCCCTTTCTTATCTGAGGGATTAGCCTGCCATATGTCTTTCCTAGAACGGGAAGGTTTGGCTTTATGTCAAAGAGAACATATTTTGATAAATCGGCTCCAAACACTGCTTCTTTAATATTCAGTTCATCCTTTATTATGTCTCCATAATATTCAGGAAGAGTTCTTGTTGAAAGAAGAAGTTCAGATAGTGGCTGCCTGTTTTTAATGTTTGCTCCATTTCTTGCGCTTCTTCCCAGCTTAACTATGTCATAAGCTAATTCCATTTCTGTTTCCAGTTCCTTATAGATAATGTCATTCTTATATTCCGGCCACTTGCACAGGTGAACACTCTTAACAGCATCTTTATCAAGTATTACCACTAGGTTTTGATATATTTCCTCAGTCATAAACGGAACATATGGAGCTGCTACTTTAACAAGTGTTGTTAATACCTTGTACAGCGTTGTATAGGCACCTATCTTATCCTCTGTCAGATTTTCTGTCCAGAACCTGTTTCTGTTTCTTCTTACATACCAATTAGATAATTCATCTGTAAAGTTTTCTATAGCTATTGCAGACTGTGTTATTTTGTAAGTATCTAAATCCTCAGATACTTCTTTGATTAATGAATTTAATTTTGAAAGTATCCATTTATCCATTACATTTTTGCTTTCGAAATCCTTGTATTTAAGTGGATTAAACTTATCCAGCTCTGCATATAAAACGTAGAAGGAATATACATTCCAAAGTGTACCTAAGAACTTTCTCTGAGTTTCCTTTACTGCATCCTCATAGAATCTGGATGGTAGCCATGGTGCTGAGGATGTATAGAAGTACCATCTGGTAGCATCTGCTCCTACATTATCTAATACTTCAAATGGGTCAACTACATTTCCCTTATGCTTACTCATTTTAAGACCATTTTTATCAAGTACGTGGCCTAAAACTACACAGTTCTGATAGGAGGACTTTCCAAATATTGCTGTTGATATTGCAAGAAGGGTATAGAACCATCCCCTTGTCTGGTCAACTGCCTCTGATATAAACTGTGCCGGGAAGTTTTTCTCAAATAATTCTTTGTTTTCAAATGGATAATGATGCTGAGCAAATGGCATGGAGCCTGAGTCAAACCAGCAGTCGATAACTTCTGATGCTCTCTTCATTTCCTTTCCGCATTTTGGACATCTAAGCTTTACTTCATCTATATATGGCTTATGAAGTTCTATATCATCTTTTACATTTATTCCCTTTTTCTTAAGTTCATCTATGCTTCCTATGCATTCTCTGTGACCGCATTCGCATTCCCAGATAGGAAGAGGTGTACCCCAGTATCTTTCTCTTGATATACCCCAGTCAATAACATTTTCCAGGAAGTTTCCGAATCTTCCTGTTCTTATATTGTCCGGATACCAGTTAATTGTATTATTATTTGTCAGAAGATCATCTCTCAGAGTGGACATAGCAACAAACCAGCTCTCTCTTGGGTAGTATAAAAGTGGTGTATCGCATCTCCAGCAGTGAGGATAGTCATGGGCAAACTTTTCATCCTTATATAATATATTGTTATCAGAAAGGTACTTAACAATTTTAGGATCAGCCTTTTTAACAAACTCTCCCTTCCATGGAGTTACGCAGTCAATGAAATTACCCTGAGTATCTACCAGATTTATGAGAGGAAGGTTATTTTTCTTTCCTACAATATTATCATCTTCACCATAAGCAGGTGCTATATGAACTATTCCGGTACCATCAGTTAATGTAACAAAATCACCATGGATTACAAAGAAAGCTTTTTCCTTAGGAGTAAAGAATTTAAACATCTGCTCATATTCTTTACCTAAAAGAGCTTCTCCTTTAAATTCTGATACTAACTCATATTCCCCTACCAGTTTATTTAATAACGTTTTTGCCAGTATATAATGTTCTCCATTTTGTACTACTTCCACATAGTCATACTTTTTGTTAACTGCTAAGGCTGCGTTGCTTGGAAGAGTCCATGGGGTTGTGGTCCATACTAATATATATTTATTTTCATTTTTCAGCTTAAACTTAACATAAACTGAGGTTTCCTTAACATTTTTATACCCCTGAGCTACCTCGTGAGAAGAAAGCGAAGTTCCGCATCTTGGACAATATGGAACTATTTTGTGGCCTTTATATAAAAGCTTCTTATCCCACATCTGTTTTAGAGCCCACCAAACAGACTCTATATAATCATTATGATATGTTACGTAAGGATTATCCATGTCAACCCAGAAGCCAACTTTTTCAGACATCTCTTTCCACTGGCTTGCATAGGTAAATACGCTTTCTTTACACTTTTTAACGAAATCCTCTACACCGTATTCTTCTATCTGAGGCTTTCCTGATATGCCAAGAGATTTCTCAACCTCCAGTTCTACAGGAAGACCATGAGTATCCCATCCTGCCTTTCGGAGTACTCTGTAGCCCTTCATTACCTTATATCTAGGGATAAGATCCTTCATAACTCTGGTAATTATATGACCTACATGAGGCTTTCCGTTTGCTGTAGGAGGTCCGTCATAAAATGTAAAATATTCTCCATCTTTGTTACAATCTAAGCTCTCCTTAATGATATCTTTTTCTTCCCATAGCTTATAGACATCTTTTTCCATATCTACAAAGCTTTTAGAGGAATCAATTTTTTTGTACATAGCTGTGTCCCCTTTACTTTTTTCTAAATTCTGCAATTTCTAAAATAAAAAGCTCCGTCCAAAAAGGACAAAGCTAAAATACCACCTTTAAAGTACCAACATACTCTTTCCTTTAACGCAGGAATACGATTTTGCTTACTATTATTTCAGCAGACTGCTCAAAGGTGATTTTCACATAAGTTCTGCTTGCAGGCTTTCACCAGTCCCTGCTCTCTATAAGCTTCTCTTAAGCTACTTTTCCTTATCATAGCATTTTACCTTACAATATTATATATTAAGGAAATTTTTTTGTCAATTTTTTTGAATATTCTTAATTTACGAAATTTGAATTGTTAATTTTTGTGCTATGTGGTATATTTAATATTATTAAAAGTTAAGCAGGGGGATGATTATTATAAAAAAATTTATTTCAATTATAGTAGCTTTAATGTTATCCTTAATAGTTTTTGGATGCTGGAAAAATAAATCAGTACAAACTGATAACCCGACTTCCGATAATAAAGCAACTAATGAACCGGCAGAAGAAGCACCTAAATATTATGCTATGTTTACAGGAGAAGAAGTTTCAGAAGAAGATTCAAAAAATACTCCATATTTTGTTATTATAGAAAATCTTAAGGCTGCCAGACCTCAGTCAGGTCTTACCT
>JBAXYJ010000086.1:0-11096 GCA_041670885.1 Clostridiaceae bacterium | reverse complement strand
TAATAAGCTTAAAGTAAAGGCTTTGTTTGCAGAACCTCAGTATTCTGCAAAGGCAGCTGAAACCATTGCAAATGAAACAGGCTCAAAGGTTTATACTCTTGATCCGGCAGTAACAGGACCTATGGAAGCAGATGCTTACATTAACATTATGGATAGTAATCTAAAAGTATTGGAAGAAGCATTAAAATGATTATTAGTGAAAAGCATGACAATACATTATTTAGCTGTATTAAAATAAATGACTTTGGTGTAAAAATTGGTAATACAAAAATATTAAGAGATGTTAATCTTCACTTTCATAGTGGAGATTTAACTGCTCTTATAGGACCAAATGGAGCCGGTAAAAGCACACTTTTAAAGGCTATATTGGGGCAGATAGCTCACACAGGCAGTATTACATTTGTTGACAAAGCTAAGAAGCTTATCAGGAAACCTAAAATAGGATACGTACCTCAGAAGCTGGACTTTGATTATAGTTCTCCGCTGAGTGTGTTGGATATTTTTGCAGCTTCTTTTTCAAGGAAGCCTGTTTGGTTTCATATATCAAAGGATGTAAGAAAAAAAACCATTGAAAGTCTGTCCAGAGTTAATGGGGAACAGCTTATTGATAAAAGGCTGGGAGTATTATCAGGCGGTGAACTTCAAAGAGTTCTTTTAGCATTAGCACTTCAGCCGGTACCGGATATTCTGCTTTTGGATGAACCGGTTTCCGGAATAGATCAAAATGGCTTAAAGCTATTTTACAGTATAGTATCTAAGCTTAGAGAAAAGTATAACCTTTCTATTATTTTAGTTTCTCACGACCTGCATTTAGTATACAAATATGCTGACTATATTGCATTTTTAAATAATGGAACTATTGAATGCTTTGGTACTTCCCAGGAAGTATTCAGCAGCAGCAAGGTAATTGAGATATTTGGAATCGACTGGAATGAGGCGCTGAAAAGGCAAAATGAAGAGGGTGAAAAATATGACAGTATGGTATAAGATTGTAGATTTTCTTCTTCCATTTCAGTGGGCTGAGTTCGATTTTATGAAAAATGCGCTGCTTGGAGTACTGCTGGTAACCCCTATGTTTGGATTACTTGGCACATTGGTAGTAAACAATAAAATGGGATTTTTTTCAGATGCGCTTGGACATTCTGCCCTTACAGGCATTGCAATTGGAGTGATACTTGGGATAAAAAATCCTCTTTGGTCTATGTTGGGCTTTTCCGTAATATTGGCAGTAGTAATAGTTAAGGTTAAAAATGTAAATACAGCATCAACTGATACTATTATTGGAGTGTTTTCATCAATTGCAGTGGCACTTGGAATTGCTATATTGTCTTTTCGGGGGGGATTTACAAAATATTCCACGTACCTTATTGGTGATTTGTTGAGCATAAAATCAGATGACATGCTGCTGCTGGGTGTAACTTTAATTGTTGTTATTTTTATTTGGATATTTTTATTTAATAAGCTTCTTTTAGTCAGTGTAAACCATTCATTAGCAAGCAGCAGGGGAATTAAAATTAATTTTTACGAATATATGTTTACAATTATCGTGGCAGTAATTGTTACGGTATCAATACAATGGGTAGGGGTTTTAATTATAAATTCAATGCTGCTTCTGCCGGCAGCGTCAGCCAGAAATATTGCAGGTAATATCAGGCAGTATCATGTATATTCAGTTTTAATTGCAGTTTTTTCAGGAGTATCAGGACTTTTACTGTCATATTTTTTAGGTACAGCATCAGGGGCAACTATTGTTCTGATATCATCACTATTCTTTGCAGCAACATTTTTCAAAAAAATATTATCATAAAGGAGACCGCATGAGTACAAAAATAGATATTATATCAGGATTTTTGGGTTCCGGGAAGACTACATTAATTAAGAAGTTAATTACTGAAAATCTAAAAGGTGAAAAAGCAGCGATAATAGAGAATGAATTTGGTGAAATTGCTATAGACGGAAGTATCTTAAGAGAGACAAGCATGAATATAAAAGAGATAAAATCAGGCTGTATTTGCTGTTCTCTTGTGGGTGATTTTAAAAAAGCCATAATAGATATACTAAATACTTATAGTCCAGACAGAATAATAATCGAACCATCAGGAGTTGCCAAGCTTTCTGATGTCATCAAGTCCTGCAGAAATTTAGAAAAGGAATATGATATAAAAATTAATGCTGTTATTACAATTGTTGATGCTTTAAATGCAGAAATGTATTTAAATAATTTTGGAGAGTTTTATAAGGATCAAATAGAGCATGCAAATACTATTATTATAAGCAAAGCACAGCAGCATATTGATGATAAAATATTAAGCTTGATAAGAAAAATAAATAGTAATTCTGAAATTATATCATCTCCCTGGGAGAAAACTTCATTTGAAGAAATTATTAAAAATCCAGGAAAAGAATCCTATACAGAGTTTGAAAGTGAAATAATTAAGGAAGAGCACCATCATCATAAAGCTGATCAGGTATTTGATACTTGGGGACTGGAGTCAGACAAGATATTTAGTCAGGTAAAAATAGATGACTTTTTTGAGAATGTTAACAATGCTGATGAATATGGCTTAATTTTAAGAGCAAAAGGTTTACTGAAAGTAGAAGAAGGCAAGTGGCTGGAGATAAATTATACCCCAGGTGAATTCCGTAAGAAAATTACAAATCCTCAAAAATGCAGCCTGCTGTGCTTTATAGGCAGAGAATTAAATAAATCAAAATTAGAAAAGTTATTTTAGAGGATTAGCTATGAAAGTGAAGATTGACATAGTTTTAGGGCTTATTTGCTCCGGAAAAACTACATTTATAAATTATTTACTTAAAAGCGGTCAGATTGAAGATGAGACCATTGTTATAATTCAGTCTGAAAATGGAAGGACAGGCATAGATAATTCTTCAGATGAAAACAAGATAATAGTTGTAAACGGAGAAGCATCAAAGCTGATGATAGAAGAGGCTGTAAGTAAATATTCCCCAGACAGAATCATTATAGAACAAAATGGCATGTTACAAAGAGATAAGCTTATAAAAATATTTGATGATACAGACATGAGAAAAAAATGCAGGATAAATAAGGTGATTAATACAATTGATTCTGAAAAGCAGAAGATGTACATGCTTAATCTGGGAAATATCACAGCAGAACATATTTACAGCAGCAATATTATAATATTAAATAAAACTCAGCATATGAATAAAAATGACATATCATATATCATAAGAAAAATTAGACTGATAAATGAAACTGCCAGAATTTTTAAATGCAAATCATTAGATAACCTAATGAAGGATTTAGAGGAAGAAAACATATCTGTAGAGAAGCAAAGATTAATTTTTAAAAGGAAAAATATTATTTTTTTACTGTTTTTACTGTTTATAATATCTTATCTGACGACAGAGGTACTTATTTCGGCAGGTATACGCTTTAAAAGCATTGATTTTTCAGGCTTTTCCATGTTTAATACCATATTCATAAGTATGCTGATTCAGGGGTTTCCATTTTTACTGGTAGGAACGATTTTATCATCTATAATCCAGATATTTATTTCAACAGATACTATTATCAAATTGTTCCCAAAAAATAATTTTTTAGCATGTCTTACGGCTTCTTTATCAGGATTTTTCTTTCCTGTTTGTGACTGCGGCAGCATACCTCTCGCCAAAGGACTTATAAAAAAGGGAGTACCAATTTCAGCAGCCATTACGTTTATGCTGGCAGCCCCCATACTCAATCCCATATCCATTATGTCAACTTTGTATGCGTTTTCTGGAATGCCTATTGCAGCGGTGTATAGAGCAGCAGCAGGAATAATAATTTCGGTAGCAGTTGGTCTTATTATGAGGTTTTATTCTGCCAAAGATATTATTGAAATTAATGATGATATAGTTGAATGTCAGTGTGGATTTTGTAATAACAGCTATGATTCGGATAGAAGTATTATTTTAAAAATTGGAGACGTATTTATTCATGCTGGAGAAGAATTTTTTAGTGTAGGGAAGTTTATGGTAATAGGTGCATTATTATCAAGTGTTATTCAAACCTTAATATTACATAGCTATATAAACTATATACCCAAAAGCAGAATAAGTTCACTTATAATCATGATGTGTTTTGCTTTTCTTATTTCAGTATGCTCAACTTCAGATGCATTTATTGCAAAAGGATTTTTAAACCAGTTTCCTTTAGGCTCTATTATGGGATTTTTAGTGTTGGGACCGATGATAGATATGAAAAATACCATATTACTTATGGGGAGTTTTAAAAAGTCTTTTGCATTAAAGCTGATATTTATCGTATTTCTTGTTACTTTTACTTTGCTTATTAATATATCCTTGTAGATGGGAGAGAATTATGAAGAAGTTAAATGCTGAGGCACTAATTAAAATAATCATACTATTTGGCTATTCGATTTTTTCTATTAACTCAATAAGAACAGGAAAAATTAAATTATATGTTCATCCAAGGATTGTTCCATTTATAATATTTGGAATTATAGTCATGATTATAATTGGTATGATTTCGGTTAAGGATCTTTGCTCAGCATACAAACGTAAGGTCAGATTTTCAAAATATCTTATATACATAATTCCACTTATTATGGCATTTTCAATTAAAGCTAAGGCAATTGATTCTTCTATGATAAGAAATAAAAGCATAACCATAAACCAAAATACCAACAGCATGGCATCTGCCTCTAAGACTCAAAATATAGACTATTCCAGCATAAGCCCATCAGAGGGCAAAAAACTGAATATAGAAGGAAATACAATAATAGTAAATGATGAGAATTTTGTTTTTTCACTTGATGAATTAAATGAAAATATCAAAAAATATGAAAAAATGAAAATTAAGATAACTGGTTTTGTGTACAAGGATAAAAGCTTTAAGGAGAATGAATTTGTTGCTGCAAGATTTATGATGACTTGCTGCACTGCCGATATGCAGGTAGTGGGGCTAATGTGCAATTTTCAAAATACAAAAGCCCTTAATAACGATACCTGGGTCGAAATAACCGGAAAATTAGAAAAATCAGATTATCAGGGACAAGTCTCTGCCTGCATAAAAGTGGATTCAATAAAAAAAATCAGTAAACCGGACAATCAGTATGTATATCCATTTGTTAACAAGTGACAGCAGTTTACACAAATTGTAAACATGGAATAATAAATCTCCTCACTATTACATGGGAAAATATGCAAATAGCTTTTATATCTCATTAACTATTAGATCTCCCATCTTTTTTGTAGTTACCAGTACTTTTCCTTCACTAATTATGTCCTTAGTTCTATAACCTTTTTCTAAAACTCTGGATACAGCATTTTCTATATCTTCTGCTGCTTTATCCATATTAAAGCTATATTTCAGCATCATTCCTATGCTCATTATGGTTCCAATCGGATTTGCCATGCTTCTCCCTGCAATATCAGGAGCAGAGCCGTGAATTGGCTCATATAAAGCAGCTTTCTCATCTCCTAATGAGGCAGAGGGAAGATTCCCAAGAGAGCCGGTCAGCATTGAAGCTTCATCACTTAATATATCTCCAAACATGTTTTCAGTTACTATAACATCAAATTGATGAGGATTATTAATTAACTGCATAGCGGCATTGTCCACATACATGAAGTTTAGCTGAATATCTGGGTAAGATTTGGACATTTCTTTTGCTGTTTCTCTCCAAAGCTTTGAACTTTCCAGTACATTGGCTTTATCTACTAAGGTAAGCTTTTTATTTCTTTTTCCTGCAGCTTCAAAGCCGGTCTTCAATATTCTTGTGATTTCAGAGGATTTATACTCAATTGTATCGTAGGCTCTATAGCCTCCTTCTATTTTTTCTCTTCCTTTTTCTCCGAAGTAAGCTCCGCCTATCAGTTCTCTTACTATAAGTAAATTAAGGCCGATTCCTAAAACTTCTTCTTTAAGATTAGAAGAAGAAACTAACTCTTTAAAGAGGATTGCAGGTCTTAGGTTTGCATAAACCTGAAGTGCTTTTCTAAGCCCCAGAAGCCCAGCCTCAGGTCTTAAGCTGCCTTTCATGCTGTCCCATTTAGGACCGCCTACTGCACCTAAGAGAACTGCATCACTTTTTAAACATAAATCTATTGTTTCATCAGGCAGGGGGATCCCCACAGCATCTATGGCTGAGCCTCCTATCAATGCTTCCTTAGTATCAATCTCAAGACTATATTTTTCACCTATCTTATTAAGCACTTTGATGGCTTCATTTACTACCTCAGGACCTATTCCATCTCCTTTAAGCACTGCGATATTCATTTGTTTGCCTCCCTTTCTATTTTATTAATCAGACCTCCTGCATTTATAATATCCTGCATAAAAGGAGGAAAAGGGGAAGTCTGATATGATTTTTCCTGAGTTTTGTTTATGATTTCACCTTTTGTAGTATCTATTTCTAATTCATCACCTTCATTAATATCTTTTGCAGCTTCAGCACATTCGATTATTGGAAGACCGATGTTTATAGAATTTCTGAAAAATATTCTGGCGAATGTTTCTGCAATTACCAGGCTAATGCCGGATGCTTTTATGGCGATTGGTGCATGCTCCCTGGAAGAGCCGCAGCCAAAGTTTTTTCCGCCTACAATAATATCCCCCTTATTCACTTTTTTTATAAAGTCCTTATCAATATCTTCCATGCAGTGAAGGGATAATTCATAAGGGTCACTGGTATTTAAATATCTTGCCGGAATAATAACGTCTGTATCTATGTTATCTCCGTATTTTATAACCTTACCAACCATTACTTTATTACCTCCTCAGGTGATGATATTTTACCAAGAATTGCTGATGCTGCTGCAACTACAGGACTGGCAAGATAAACTTCGCTTTCTGCGTGTCCCATTCTTCCTACAAAATTTCTGTTAGTAGTTGATACGCATCTTTCCCCCTTTGCCAGAACTCCCATGTGACCTCCAAGGCAGGGACCGCAGGTAGGTGTGGAGACTGCAGCTCCGGCTTCAATAAATATTTCGATAAGTCCTTCTTTTATAGCCTCCAGATAAATTCTCTGAGTTGCGGGAAATATTATTGTCCTTACATTTTTATGGACCTTATTCCCTTTGAATATGGAAGCTGCAGCCCTGAGGTCCTCAATTCTGCCATTGGTACAGGAACCTATAACTACCTGGTCTATAGGAATGTATCCTACCTGATCAATAGTCCTTGTGTTGTCCGGAAGATGAGGAAAGGCAACGGTGGGTCTTATTGAACTTAGATCAATATTATAGATTTCACAGTACTTAGCATCACTGTCTGCCTCAAATATTTTGTAAGGTTTAGATGAATGGTCTTTAACATATTCCAATGTTTTTTCATCTACAGGGAAGATCCCGTTTTTTGCTCCAGCTTCAATTGCCATATTTGCCATAGTAAATCTGTCATCCATGGAAAGGTTACTTATTCCGGTTCCGGTAAATTCCATGGATTTATATAAGGCTCCGTCTACACCAATCATTCCTATTATATGAAGGATAACATCTTTGCCGGATACATATTTACTAAGCCTTCCTGTAAGATTAAATTTAATTGCTTCCGGCACCTTAAACCAGGCTTTCCCGGTGGCCATGCCAGCGGCCATATCAGTACTTCCAATTCCTGTGGAAAAAGCACCCAGGGCTCCATAGGTACAGGTATGGGAGTCTGCACCTATTACAACGCCACCGGGAACTACTAAACCTTTTTCCGGTATTAGTGCATGCTCAATACCTACCTGCCCAATTTCAAAATAGTTTACTATTTCCATGGAGCGGGCAAATTCCCGGCAGATTTTACACTGCTCTGCTGATTTTATGTCTTTATTTGGGGTAAAGTGATCAGGAACAATAGCAATTTTATTTTTATCAAAAACCTGGTTTATGCCTATTTTATTAAATTCATTTATAGCTACCGGGGATGTTATATCATTCCCAAGGACTAAATCAAGATTTACATCAATTAAATCTCCGCTTTTGACAAAAGCTTTATTTGAAGCATTTGCCAGAATTTTCTGCGTCATTGTCATAGCCATAGCCTTATCTCCTCCTTAATTTTCATCAAAATTAATCTTATTTATTGCATTCATGTAAGCATTGGCACTGGACTCTATTATGTCTGTAGATATTCCGATACCTGAGTATATATTGCCCTTATAATTTATTTTCACTGATACTTCACCTAAAGCATCCTTCCCGCTGCCCACGGCTTTTATGTAGAAATCATTTAGAATGATATCAAGATTAAGTGCCTTTTCTATAGCATTGAAGGCTGCATTTACAGGACCATCTCCAATGGCAGCCTCTTCCACCATTGCATTATCTGTTTTTATTTTTACAGAGGCAGTTGGTGTGGTATTATTTCCGCTAAGTGTATGAAGAGATATCAGTTTATATTTTTCTTCCCGCCTGAAGGCCTCATGCATTACAATAACTTCAATATCTCTGTCTGAAACCTTCTTTTTCTTATCAGCTAATTCCTTAAATTTTGTAAAGGCCTCATTTAATTTTTCTTGGCTTATATTCGTATAACCAAATTCCTTCAGCCTTTCTTCAAATGCATGCCTTCCGGAATGTTTCCCCAGAATCATCTGATTGTTTTTTAAGCCTATAGATTCCGGAGTCATAATCTCATAGGTTTCTTTGTTATTTAAAACTCCATGCTGGTGAATACCGGATTCATGAGCAAAGGCATTTGCGCCGACTATTGCCTTGTTTGGCTGAATATTAATTCCTGTCATATGACTTACAAGAAAGCTTGTCCTAGCTATTTCTTCTGTATTTATAGAAAGTTCTATATCCTTGTAATAATCTCTTCTTGTATTTATTGCCATAACCAGTTCTTCTAAAGCTGCATTTCCTGCTCTTTCACCAAGTCCGTTTATAGTACATTCAATCTGCTCTGCACCATTTTCCATGGCAGACAGTGAATTTGCCGCAGCTAAGCCTAAATCATTATGACAGTGAACACTGATTATTGCCTTGTCTATATTTTTAACATTTTTCTTAATTCCTGAAATTAAATTTCCAAATTCTACAGGGGTTGAGTAGCCAACAGTATCCGGAATGTTTAAAACCTGAGCCCCAGCCTCTATTACTCCTTCTAATATTCTGTATAAAAATTCAGGTCTTGTCCTTGAAGCATCCTCAGGAGAAAATTCAACACTGCCGCAGAGTGAATTTGCATAGGCTGTCATTTCCACAGCTTTTTCATATACTTCATCCTCTGTCATCTTCAATTTAAACTTCATGTGAATATCAGATGTAGCTATAAAGGTATGAATCCTGGGTTTTTGAGCTTCCTTGACAGCTTCATAGGCTCTGTCTATATCACCCTTAACAGCTCTGGCTAAAGCAGTTATGCAGGGCTTTCTAATATTTTCAGCTATTGCCTTAACTGCTTCAAAATCTCCATTTGATGATATTGGAAAACCAGCTTCGATAACATCAACTCCAAGTTTCTCAAGCTGCCTGGCAATTTCAAGCTTTTCATTTACATTAAGGCTGACTCCCGGTGTCTGCTCTCCATCCCTTAACGTTGTATCAAATATGTATATCTTTTTAGTCATCAAATCAATCCTCTCGATTTATAATATCTATTTTAAAAATGCTGTTTAAATATTAAAAAAATCAAAATGCAGAGTTTCTTTATTTAAAGGTATATAAAGCTGGGGATGTAATCTACTGTATCGTTAGCTTCGCCATTTTTCAGACTGATAAGGTAATCAAAATAATCCTTATCTGCTATATTTTCTTTTACCTGATCCTTGGAATCATTATTTCTAACTTTTGCTGCCATAATCAACACTCCTTTATATTACATGATTTTAAAAAAATTACATTGAGAAGAATGTAAAAACTCTGCACTTGAAATCTTCTATATATAAAAAAAAATAAAAAAAATAGCCTGTCTCTGGGGCGAGAAAGACTATCGCGGTACCACCCATATTTATAGCTTCATTTTGTAACGGCTGTGCCGGCATTTTCCTAGACCAAATTTATTACTAGTTTCAGAAAAGCAACTCCAGGGTGAGATTCAATAAATTTCATTTATGGGTTTTCAGCTGCTCCCATTCTCTGTGAAATGATTTCTATTTACTAATCCCTATCATAGTTTTTATTATTAAATTTTAAAGTGAACTCGTTCACATGGAGAGTCTATAGAAGTGGGCGTCTTAAAATTAAAATAAAAAAGACAGTCCATCTCTGGGGCGAGAAAGACTGTCGCGGTACCACCCATATTTATAACTTCATTACATAACGGCTATGCCGGCACTTCTTACTGCTATTTCAGAAGAGCAGCTCCAGGGTGAGTTTCAACAATTTTAGTCTGCGGATTTTCAGCTGCCTCCGCTCTCTTTAAAACGTACATTGTTTACTTAGTCCTATCAAAGCTTTTAAGTTTATTAATAAATTTAAGTATTGTGAGTATGTTACTATTTATTTTTACATAAGTCAACAGTATTTATAAATATAGTTTTGATATATCAGAAAAATATAACAGGCAACTGCTGTCTTCCATAAAAATGGGAAATGATATAGAAAATTATCTTTATTAGATGTATAATTTGATTGTACTTTCTAATATTGAAAGAAAAGGTGTTATTATATATGAAAGAAAATAGCAGTAAATTACAAAATTTTATAAAAGCACTGGACAAATTAAAAGAAGGACTGCTTCAATACAATGAAAAGAATGAACTGTTAAGGGATGGCATAATTCAAAGATTTGAGTTTACCTTTGAACTAGCGTGGAAAACTTTAAAAGAAGTGTTTGAAGAAGAAGGGTTAATTGGACTTAATTCACCCAAAACAGTATTAAAAGAAGCATTCTCAGCAGGAATAATTAAGGATGAAAAACTCTGGATAAATATGCTGCTGGACAGAAATGCCACATCTCATTTATATAGTGAAAATAGTGCAAAAGAAATTTGCGTGAATATACAGGGGAAATATATTATTGCATTAGAAGAATTAAAAAATAATATAATTACAAGAATCGGATATATGGGATAAAAATTATCGATTATTTAGGTATGATAAAAGAATATATGATGCTTAAAAATTATAGGAGCCTTGGTGAAAAATCAAGGCTCCTTTTAAAATTATTCAATTTT
>JBAXYJ010000085.1:0-11135 GCA_041670885.1 Clostridiaceae bacterium | reverse complement strand
GAATCTTTATTTAAACCATTTTTAATTACTTCTCTAAAAAGCATAGAATCATCTACTACTAAAACCCTTATTTTTTTATTAATTATAAACGCCACCCCCAGCCAATTAAAAATTATGACAAATTTATTCGTTTTCATATCTATTATCGGAATATTTTCTATTTTCTTTATCTTTTTTTCAATATTTATTTAAAAGAATTATAAAATATTTTAAATAAATAAATTTTGATAAAATAAAAACCCTATAATTTTTAAAAATCACAGGGTTTTAAATAATATGGAATCGATATTTAACGGTTAGTACTTTCCAAAATCTTCCTCAAGTGAAATAATTTTCTCACCGGGAATATTTTCTGCTGTAATTTTCGTTTCTATATTCCGGCTCTTTAAAAGCTCTTTTAATTTATTAACAGTATCAGAGTCCAGCTTTGTATTTTTATCCTTTACTTCTTCTTCTTTTAGCTTAAACTCATTTACTTTATTCTTTAAAAGCTGAGCCTGGTTTGATAATTCCTCAGATGCTGCAGCACTTTCTTCTGAAGTGGCTGTATTTGTCTGTGTTACCTTTGATACTTCTTCTATTGCCTGATTTATCTGGGCTATGCCTGTTGCCTGTTCATTTGAGGAAGCTGCTATACCGGCTAATAAATTTGAAACCTCGCCTACCTGCTCTGCTATGGTAAATAATGATTTTGAGGTTTCCCCCGCCAGTTTCTTTCCCTTTAAGGATTTATTTATGGATTTATCAATGAGGATTGCTGTTTCTTTAGCTGCCTGAGCACTTCTTCCTGCTAAATTTCTTACCTCTTCTGCTACTACTGCAAAGCCTTTTCCATACTCACCTGCTCTTGCAGCCTCAACTGCTGCATTTAATGCCAGCATATTTGTCTGGAAGGCTATGTCATCTATTACCTTTATTATCTTGCCAATGTCATCTGAAGAGCTGCTTATCTCATCCATAGCCTCCAGCATACCTGCCATTTTCTTCTTTCCATCCTCTGCATTTCCCTTAGCAATTAAAGACACATTGTTTGCTTTATTTGCGCTCTCTGCATTTTCATTGGTCTGAGCTGCGATCTGTGTTATTGCTGCTGTTATTTCTTCTACTGAGCTGGCCTGCATAGATGCACCCTGGGATAAGTTCACAGATGAATCAGATACCTGTTTAGATCCTGCTGCTACCTGCTCTGATACTGTATATATATCCCCAAATGCATCATTTAGAGATTTTATTATATTGTTAATTGAATCAGATATGGCTCCAAAATCACCTGCATATCTTTTATCTATTGAAACCTTAAGATTACCAACTGATATCTCTTGAAGCACCTGACTTACCTCTGTGATTATACCTCTTAAGCCTGTAACCATCCTGCTCATTTCGTCTTTTATTACTGCATAGTCTCCATTATAACTGCCTTCCAGCTCAGCATTTAAGTTTCCGCCTGCTAACTCTCCAAGTACAATTGTGGTTTCCTCTATAGGTCTTGTTAACTCATCTATGGTTTGGTTTATTCCATTTATAATTTTCAGGTAATCACCTTGTAAATTTGCAGTTTCTGCTCTGCATGACAGGTTCCCTGAATTTGCCTCATTTATTAGCTTCTTAGTTTGAGTAAATAGCTCTGTAAATGAATTTCTGACAAGTGCCAGGTTATTGATTATTATTTTAAAATCTCCCTTATACGAGATAGAAACCTCTCCCGGGTCTTCCCCCCGCCCCAGTAAAGCCAGGTAGTCTGATGAGTATTTAATAGGAGCTGCAAAGGCTGCAGTTAAATTATTAATTTCTGAAAGTAGTTTCCCCCAATCTCCGCCGTAACTGTCCTCATTTGCTTTTACTTCAAGATTTCCCTCTTCTACTGAGTAAGTCAGCACCGAGACTTCACTTATTAATCCATTAATAGTATCAATACATACATTTATACTGTTTTTTACATCTGCGTAATCACCATAATAATCATCTGATATTTTATCCGGAATGCTGCCGCTGCTTATATTATTCATATACTTAGTCATTACTTTTATTTTTTGAACAAATCCATCAACTATCTCATTCATTCCCGAAATTAGTTCTGCCCATCCATCTTTAAAAGAATCAGCATCCCCTCTTCTTTCTAAATCTCCATTTATTACTGCATCTATAAGCACCTTGGTTTCCCCATTTATCTTATCTAATGTTTCTGTAAGATTATTTACACCATAACCTAATATATCTTTATCAGATTTAGGCTCATACTTTTGATTAAAGTCACCCTTAGATATTTTATCAACTATATCAGCTTCCTCTTTAATATTTAAAGCCATTTCTGCAAAGGCCTCAGTCAGCTCTCCAATCTCGTCTTTATCCTTAACCTGACCCAGCTGTAAATCTACATCTCCCAGGGCTAATTTCTTAGCATTTAGAGTAAGCTTTCTCAGCCTTTTTCCTAAGCTCATTGAAAATAAACATCCTATTACCAAGGAAATAATTATAAGTGCCAGAAGTCCTGTAACTGTAATTATCTGTATCAGTTTGTTAGCAGCCTGCTGAGCTTTATTACTGTTTTCTGCATCAGATGCATTTTCCTTTATTAACATAGTAAGACTTGCTTCTGCTGATTTTCTTTGGCTTTCAAATTGTGAATTAAGGGCTAAGGCATCATCTTTTTTATTTTCTTTTAATAAGTTTAAAGCCTTTGTCCTTATATCTCCATATACAATTAAATTAGCTTTAAAAGTATCAAAAATTGATTTTTCTTTGGGTGTTTTAATTTTTTTTTCATAAGAAGCTATAAGTTTATCATTTTCTTTTGCAGCACTGTCAATATTATTTATATGTACTAAAATGGCTGCAGTATCCTCTTCTAAAAACGAAGCTAAATATTCTCTGCTGGATTCTTTTAAGTTTCCCTCTATCTGGTTAATAAGTTCAATATTAAGCAGGTTATTATTATATAAATTATCGTAATTAGTACTTAGCTTATTAAGACCAATAAGAGCTGTCCCTCCGATTATAAAAATTAAAACACATATCGCTGTAATGCCTATATTTATTTTACTTCCTATTTTTCTATTTCTAAGTACATTCATAATATATCCTCCAACTTAAGCTAAATCGCTGATAGCATCTATTTCGTCATCGCTGATTATTTTATTGCAATCAAGTATTATCTTCACACCGCTTTTTGTATTTCCTATGGAGCTTATGTATCTGTTATTTGAATTGCTGCCAATCTCCGGAACTTCAGTAAATTCATCATCAGAAATATTCATTACTTCTGAAACTCTGTCTACTATAAGTCCCACATATATTTCATCTAATTGGACTATAATAATGCAGGTTCTGTCATCGTACTTAATTTCTTTCTTTTTAAACCTAAGTCTTACATCCATTACCGGGATTATCTTTCCTCTCAGGTTTATCATACCTTTAATATATTCAGGCAGCTGAGGTACAGCTGTTATGGGCTGAATGCCAACTATTTCCAATACGTTTTTTATCTCTATGCCATAATCTTCCTTGTCTATGGTAAATATTAAGAACTTTCCCTTTTGGGTATCTTCTTCTTGGATTATATCCATTTCTTCATTACTCATAAAATTGCTCCTTTATATTAAATTAAGCCTGCCGCATCGATTATCAGACTGATGTTTCCATCACCTAAAAGAGTACATCCTGATATGCCCTTTAACTTTTTAAAGTATTTAGGCAGAGGCTTCATTACAATCTGCTGCTGACCAATTATAGAATCAGCAAAAAGGCATATCTTATTTCCTTCGTAATTTATCATTATTATTATCCCATCATTAATATCAACTGTGGAAGTTTCATTTTCAAACAGCTCATATAATTTAATAATCTTATAGCATTGTCCTTTTGACATCACCATCAAATTGCCTTCTAAGTCCCGTATAATATCCTTCTTATCCGGTTTAAAGGACATAGCAACTGATTTTACCGGAATTGCATATACTGAGGTTCCTATTTTTATTAAAAGTCCATCTATAATAGCCAGGGTAAGAGGTACTTTTATGGTTATTTTTGTCCCCTGATCTTTTTTGCTGTCTATATAAACCTGGCCTCTCATTGCTTCAATATTTTTAGCAACTACGTCCATTCCAACTCCTCTGCCGGAATACTCAGTAACCTTTTCATTAGTGGAAAATCCAGGCTTTAAAATAAAGGAGTATACATCTTTATCTGTTAATTCATCAATTGATTTTTGAGTCAGCCCCTGCTTTATTGCCTTATTATATATCTTCTCTTTATTTAATCCGCCTCCGTCATCTGTAAGTACCAGATAAACGTCTCCTCCTTCGCTTTTAGCTTCTAATTTAAGATGTCCTTTTTCACTTTTGCCTTTATCAATTCTATCTTTATTTTCTTCTATACCATGATCCATTGAATTTCTTGTCAGGTGCATCAGGGCATCAGAAAGCGGATCTATCAGGTTTTTATCAATTTCAGTATCCTCCCCGATTAGCGTAAGCTCTGCATCTTTTTTAAGATTTTTACTCATATCCCTGACTATTCTGTTCATCTTTTTAAATACAGGACTTATTGGTACAAGCCTCATTGTCATAACTACATCCTGTATATCATTTATTATTTTTTTCAGAAGTCTGGCTGATTTATCAAAATTCTCAGACTTAATATTAGCTATAGCCGGATTTTTGGTTACCATGGATTCTGCTATTACCAGCTCTCCAACAAGATCCATAAGCTTATCTACATTCTCTGTATTTACATTTAAGCCGCTCTTCCCGGATGGCTTACTTTTTTCACCCGGTTTATCTGTCTTAACTTCCTTTTTTACGTCAATATCTTCTTTATATTCTTTTATATCAACAGATTCTATGAATGAAGTTTTTTCAATGATATCTAGAATTTCTTCCTGTTTTTTATCAGTAGTAAATATTAATTTAAAGCCATTTTTCTGAATTTCTTCAGAGCTTAAATCATTTTCAGCAATATCTTTTGGGCAGTACTCAGTATCTTTTATGAAGGGCTCCATATTTCTAAGCAGTGTAAAGGCTCTTATATTTTCCATTAGGCAGTCTTTTTCAAAACGAACAACTGCTTCATATTTTATTTCTTTAATATCACTTTGTTTATCTCTGCTGCTTAATGATTTAATAAGCTCCTCAATTTTACTTATAAGATCCCTGCCCTCCGTTAAAGTTTCTTCTCCATTTTCTACCTTCTCTACTTCTCCTCTGATAAAATCCATACTGGCAAGGGATAGATCAGTAATTTCCGAAAAATCAATATTCAAGCTGCTGTTTTTTCTAAGGAGATCAAACATATCTTCCATCTTATGGGCAACAAATGCTATGTTATCAAATTTCATCATAGCCGAGTTGCCTTTTATGGTATGCATTATCCTAAATATCTCATCTATTCTGCCTTTTAGATTTCCGTCTTTTTCAGAAGATAAAATAATGTCTTCCAGCTCTTCCAGAAGTGTTTTACTCTCTTCAATGTACATTTGGAGAATAGGATCTCCAGCTTTTTCGCTCATTTACCCACCTTCTTATTCAGGAAACATTCCCATATTTTACTAATAATTTATTTCTTTTTAATGGCAGAACTTAAAGAAACGCATTCTGCCATTTATCCTTCATATAATTTTTACTTTAAAAGCTGGAGAGCCAAGTCTGTCTCAATCTCTCCGTTTTCTATAAGCTGCTTTATCTTTTCTATAGTATCTATGTTCAGTTCTATTTCCTTACTTTTTATTTCCTCTTCCTTTAGTTTAAATATACTTACATTATCTTTAAGAAGCTGCGCCAGTTTAGACAATTCCTCTGATGCTGCTGCACTTTCTTCTGAAGTAGCTGTATTTGTCTGAGTAACCTTTGATACTTCTTCAATTGCCTGGTCCACCTGGGCTATGCCTGTAGCCTGTTCATTAGAAGAAGCTGCTATTCCTGCTACAAGATTTGTAGCTGCCTCTACCTGTTTTGCTATTTTAAATAATGCATTTGAAGAACTTGCTGCCAGTTTCTTTCCGTTTTCTGATTTTTCAATGGATTCATTAATCAGAATTGTTGTTTCCTTTGCTGCCTGAGCACTTCTTGCTGCCAGGTTTCTTACCTCTTCTGCAACTACTGCAAAGCCCTTTCCATATTGTCCTGCTCTTGCAGCCTCAATTGCTGCATTTAATGACAGCATATTTGTCTGGAAGGCAATATCGTCTATTACCTTTATTATCTTGCTTATGTTATCTGAAGAACTGCTTATCTCATCCATCGCTTCAAGCATATCAGACATTTCTTTCTTTCCTTCTTCAGCATTTTTCTTAGCAGCCTGTGTTGCCCTATTTGCTTTATTTGCATTAGCTGCATTTTCTTTTGTCTGAGCCGCTATTTCTGTTATCGCTGCCGTTATCTCTTCTATGGAGCTGGCTTGAAGTGAAGCGCCCTGGGATAAGGTAACAGATGAATCAGATACCTGTCTTGAGCCTGCTGCTACCTGCTCTGATGCTGTTTCTATTTTTCTTAATGTATCATTTAAAGATTCTATTATTGAATTAAGTGAATCAGATACAGCTCCAAAATCTCCCTGATAGGTTTTATCGATTGTTATCTTAAGGTTTCCCCTTGATATTTCATCTAATTTAGCCTCTTCATCCTCTACTATTTCTCGAAGTGATGCTGCTGTATTATTTACTGAATCCTTTATTGCCGCAAATTCGCCGTTATATTCACCCAAAACCTCAGCTTTCAGGTTTCCCTTCCCTATTTCTCCAAGGACATATGACGCTTCTTCAATAGGTTTTATCACCTGGTCCAGTGTCTCATTTATTCCATCAACTATTTTTATAAATGCTCCATGTAAACTGCCGGAATCAGCTCTGTAAGATAAGTTTCCAATCTTAGCTTCTTCAGTAAGTTTAATAGTTTGGGAGTATAATTCATCAAAGGAATTTCTCACCAATCCTAAGTTATTAGTGATTAACTTAAAGTCTCCTTTGTAAGAATCTTCAGCCTCTCCAGGGTCTGTCCCCTGTCCAAGTAATGATAAGTATTCTGATGCATATTTAATGGGAGATACAAATGCTTCAATTAATTTATTTATGCCGGCTAATAATTCTCTCCAGTCTCCGCTGTAATGATCCTCATTTCCTTTAGCTTCAAGATTACCGTTTTCTACTGCATCAACCAGCAGATTAGTTTCTCCGATAAGTCCATTCATAACGTCAATACAATTGTTCAGATTATTTTTTATGTTATTAAAATCACCATAATAGACCTCTGTTATTTTTTCCGGAATATCACCGCTGCTTATCTTCTCTATATATGATGCTGTCATGTTAAGAGGTTTAGTAAATGTTTCTATCAGCTTGTTTATTCCGTCTGTAAGTGCACTCCATCCGCCTTTGTATTTATCTATATCCAGCCTTGCGTCTAGTTCTCCATTTTCAACATTTTCAACAACATCATTAATTTCCTCAATAATGGCCTTAATAGTTGTAATCATGGATACTAGTTCTACTCCCAAAACGTCCTTTTCTGATTTAACATCTACATTTACATTGAAATCTCCAGCTGCTATGCTCTTAGCAACAGCTGTATGCTGCTTAATATTTTCTATCATCATACTAAAAGATATGAAAAGCTGCCCTATTTCATCTTTTCTTTCAGTTCTGATAAGATCAATATTTATATCACCCTGGGACATAGCATCAGCTGATTTTTTCAGCTTAGACAAGCTTTTATTAATCAGCATTATCAGACAAAGCCCTATTAGAACTGATGATATTATCACTAAAATAAATATAAAGATTATTATTGAATAGGAAGATTTATATATTGAATTATTTAAACTATTTTCAGTATTGGCCTCATCTTTGTATATATTAATAAGTACATCCAGATTCTCTACAGCTGCCTTTCTGTTCATATCAATATTACCTATCATTTTACTTAATTCATTAAAATTCTTTTGATTAATAAGTGTTTCAATTCCCTCAAGAGACTTATTATAGGAATTAAAGCTTCCACTGAAATTTCCAAAAGCTATTTTAGTATTCTCAGACTTACTGATTTTGCTGTAATCAGATAAAAGAGTTTTATCCTGAGCCGCTTTACCCTTAATATATTCCAAATGATCTGAGGCATACTCCTTATCTGCAATTACACTAAGATATTCAGCTCTTTCATACTCAATATTTGACTGAAGTTTTGATAAAAGCTGTATAGGTGCCAGCTTATTATCATATATATTCTGGCTGTTATTTTGGATTTTCTTCATATCAGATATAGATATTACTGTAACGATAAGAGATAAGGCTATTATGATTATAAACCCTGCCCCCAGCTTATATTTTATTTTTAGATTTTTAAAGGATTTATTTAAAAATTCTAAAAATTGATTAGGTGATGATTTTGATAACTTAAATGAATTCCATAACTTCAATGATTTCAATGACTTCAATGACTCCCATAATTTTAATGACTTCATTGATATCCCCCCTTAAATAAAATTTTATAAGCTGAATATTATGTTAAAATTCACCGCTTATTTTCATATTAAAGAAATTATATAATAACATTTTGGCTGTTAATTTACAAATTATGCAATATCCTAAAATTAACTGGATCCAACTATTGACAGCTTTGTTTCCGCCAGTAAATCTATTTCATAGTTAAACTTATTATTGTATGCATCCTCTTTCTCAGCTCTAATAACCGGTCTGTCAGGAAAATTTCTATTTTGCCTTAATATATTGCCCGTTATACCATTTGATAGTTTAACCTGGCAGCCAATAGGGTATATTGAGAAGGTCTCTCTAAATTTAGTAATGATTACAGGATCAAAAATAGTTCCGGCCCCCCCTAAAATATACTCATATGCTTCATTTGGGCTAAATCGGCTTCTATAGCTTCTATTCGCAGCAATTGCAGTATACACATCACATACGCTTATAATTTTTGCTATATAGTTTATGTCCTTACCTTTTAGTCCCGTTGGATATCCCTTACCATCATATCTTTCATGATGGTGCAGTACACCATAGAGTATTCCGGGGTCTTTAAGTCCAGATTCTATAAGTGCATCGAATCCCAGCTTTGGATGTTGTTTTACTATATTGTATTCCTCCGGTGTAAGCTTCCCTTTTTTATTTATTATACTGCTTGATATTTTTGTCTTTCCTATATCATGAAGAATAGCTGAGAGTCCTATGGTTCTCATTACCTTTGGCCCTAAATTGATAGCTTTGCCCAAAAAAATAGACATAATAGCAGTATCTAAGCAATGCACATATGTATAATCATCATAACAATTAATTTCATATAGATTTGTATTTATAATGTCAGATTCCATAATGTCGCCTACCATATTATCAACTACATCCATAAGATCCCCGAGGACTTTAGAATTTTTATCTAAAAGCTCGTCAAAAATATTTGGAAGCTTAGATAAAGTATCCTGCTTTAGTTTTTCAATTTTTTCTTCAGCATGAATTAATGTTTCATTATCATGGCTTTCTTCATTTTTACAATCTTTTTCAGCATTTTCTGGTTTTCCATCTTTTATGAATACAAAAAATACTCCATTTTCTATAAGTCTTTTTTTCATGCGAGCTTCGAGTTTTTGCCCCTTTGCCAGGATTAGTACACCGAATTGATTATATATACTTTTGCTGATTATTTCATTTCCTCTTATGTTTTTAACTAATTCAAGTCTCATTTAACACCTCTGAATTTTCACAAAAATAAAATCCTAATTTCATTATCGTAGAGTTTCTGAGAAACTTTAGCATTTTTTGAAAAAAAATCGTCCCAATCGCCCCTGGGGCAAGTTTTCACCCCAGGGGCGGGAAAATGTGGTAAAAAAAATGAGCATCAGTGGTAATTTCAAAACCACTAATGCTCAATTAATTTTTTGTTTCATTATTTCAACAATTTAAGTGCTGCAATATATTCCATATTTCTTGCAGATACTATCTCTAAGGCTGCCATGTCTTTTCTCATATTTTCGACTTTACCTGAAAGCTGAATGATGGAATTAGACATTGCGTCATGGTCAGCTCTATTAGTTTCAGCTTTATCCACTAATATTCTTAAAATCCTGCCCTGTTCTTCCTGCTGAACCTTTATATATTTAACATCTTTTTTTAATCCGGATACGTCTTCCTTTAATCCAGACACATCTTCCTTTAATACAGATACGTCTTCCTTTATACCGGATATATCTTTCTTTATAGGATCTAACTTTTTATCTAATAAATTACTTATCATTTCGATTAACTCTTTATCCATATCATCACCACCTATCTTACTAAGTACATTCATTTTATCATTTTAAATATATGATATCAACTGGAAAAAATTACACCCCTGGGGCGATACCAGCCTCCACATATTTTCGATATGAATCTCTGTCACTGAAAAATGATAACACCAGTCCGCTGCAGATTAAATATTCCCTTTGATTACCGATATACATGGAATAGCTGCTCCATTTATAGCTTTCAGGTTTTTCTGTCATTTTCGCTCTCACCGGGTTCAAATGAATATATCTGCTGGTTTCAATCATTTGAGCATCTGATTCTATAAGCTCAGAAAAGTATCTGTCCTGAAACAAATGTCCCACGCAGTCATATTTTTCATTATAGTACTTTGCGTATTTACTATTTATTCTGCCTATAAATTCTCCTAATGGCTTTTCTCCAGTTTTAATTAACAGATGCACATGATTATCCATTAGACAAAAACTTATTATTTCATATTTTTCATTAAAATAATACTTTAGCGTTTCTTTAATCAATGTTAAATAATATGCAAAATCCTCATTATCTCTGAATATAACTTCTCTGTGATTACCTCTTGCAGTTACATGATAGCTGGCCCCTGGATACCATTTTCTTTTTGACGTTGGCATAATCAAAATCTCCCCTTTGTTTTCAAATAATTTTGTCCTACCTTTGATTATTCCCAACTCTTCCAGAATTCACCCCTGGGGCGATATCATCAAACTGCCATTCTCGGGAATAATAATAAAGAGGGAACTTATGTTCGCGGAGGTGATGGTAGTTATGTATGACAAGAAGGAAGTACTATTTTTTTTAAGAGAGCATTACCCAAATGAAAGCACAGAGGAAATTTGTAAAGAGTTAGGTCTGTCTAAAAGTACAGTATACACAT
>JBAXYJ010000084.1:0-11209 GCA_041670885.1 Clostridiaceae bacterium | reverse complement strand
CACAGAGGACAGCGAAATAATAAAATTTGTAGATTTAGATGAGCTGTTAAAAAAATCTGATGTTATATCGCTGCACTGCCCTTTATTTGACAGCACAAGAGGGATGATAAACAAAGATACAATCAGTAAAATGAAGGATGGAGTACTTATAGTAAACACATCGAGAGGACCTTTGATTTGTGAGCAGGACCTGGCAGATGCTTTAAATTCGGGAAAGGTAGCAGGAGCTGCACTGGATGTGGTTTCAATAGAGCCTATAAAAATGGATAATCCTCTTCTTAAGGCTAAAAACTGCATAATAACTCCCCATATAGCCTGGGCTCCAAGAGAATCCAGGGCAAGGCTTATGAATATTGCAGTTGATAACCTGAAATCATTTTTAGAAGGAAAGCCTGTTAATACAGTAAAATAAAGAATGCCGGTTAAAAAACCGGCTGTCTGTTGTTTTATGTTAACCCTTATAAAACATATCAACATGAGGGATATCATCCTCTAAGTAAGGCTCTGATACCTCTTTGAATCCTAAGCTTTTATAAAATGATTTAAGATAAACCTGAGCACTGATTTTTATTTCTTTTTCATCCCATTTAATCTGAATAAACTGTATGGCATTTTGCATCATTTCCCGGGCAAAACCACCTCCCCGGTATTCCTTTTTAACGAGAACTCTGCCAATGGAAGGCTGAGGAAAGGAAAGACCCTTTGGAAGTATCCTAAGATAACCTGCAAGATTACCGTTATCCTCTAGAAGCAGATGCTGAGACTTAATATCCTTACCGTCAATATCATCATAGGGACATTTTTGCTCTACAATAAAAACATGGTTTCTTAGTCTTAATATGTTATATAGTTCATTATTACTTAGTTCACTGAACTCTTTAAATTTAAACTCCATACTATTTCCTCCTAAGTATTAATTTTATACAATGATATTACCATAAATTATGATAATATATAATCTTTTACTTATTTGCGGCTAAGGATATATTTAAAATACTCATTATATGGGTATTTTATTTTTAAGTTATAAAGGAAATGAAATAAAAATGCAGAATATAATAATATATGATAATTTAAGAAAAATATGATTAATTTTGGAGTGATAATGAATGAATAATAAAAAAATTACAAGAGCGATCCTTTTATTAATTATAATTTTTTCAATATTTTTAGTTTCTTGTACTACTGAGTCTTCCAAACCGGTTTTAGGAGGTAATATAACTGCAGAAGAAGGTACCCCTGACAATACAAAAACATCTGGAACTCTTCAAGTTCATTATATAGATGTAGGGCAGGCTGATTCTATTCTCATCCTGCAGGGTACTCACGCTATGCTGATAGATGCCGGAAATAATGATGATTATGAGCTTATATATAAATATTTAAATAAGCAGGGAATAAAAAACCTGGAATACGTTGTAGGAACCCACCCTCATGAGGATCATATAGGGGGACTTGATTACATTATTAAGAATTTTAATATAGGGAAAGTAATACTCCCTAAAAATGCAAAATCTGCTACAAAGACCTATGCTGATGTGCTTAAAGCCATATCTAATAAAGGTTTAAAGGCGATAAATCCTATTCCTAATACCAGCTTTAAACTAGGAGAGGCTGCCTGCACTATACTTGCTCCCAGCAGTGCATCTTATAAGGATTTAAATAATTACTCAGTAGTAGTTAAGGTTAAGTTTGGGGATAATTCTTTCTTATTTGAAGGGGATGCAGAGGCTTTATCTGAGATGGAGATGGTAAAGAAAGGTTATGACCTAAAGGCAGATGTGTTAAAAGTGGGGCATCATGGAAGCAGCTCCTCTACCTGTGCTAAATTTTTAGCTAAGGTACAGCCGAAATATGCAGTAATTAGTGTGGGAAAAGATAATAGCTATGGACATCCTCAGAAGGGTACTATGGATAGACTGAAAAGCAGCAAAGTAGCAGTATACAGGACTGATGAATGTGGAACTATAGTTGCTTTATCAGATGGAAAGAATATAACCTTTAATGTAAAGACCGGAGACTATAAATATGGTAATGAAAATTAGATATTAAAAAATAGGGATATGCAGGATATCCCCATTTGCTCTTACCATCCGTTTTTCTTTGCTTCCAGGCCGCTTTCGTTTATGCCTGGTTCTTTAATTGTGGTATTTAATTCATTTTTAGGATGTTGATTTTGCTTTTTTGTACCATTTTGCAGATAATTTTCTTTATTCCATTCTTTCTTTTTCATGCTTACCTCCTAAAAATATAAATTTTAAATTCATAAATACCTCAAAGTGATTAATTTCCTGATTCAATAATATAATGCCCCTTGACTATTTAGTTTATACATTAAGAAATTACAAATTTCCTATAGGTTAATTTTCAGCTTAAAATAAGTTCCTTAACCCTTTAATTTTTCTATAGATTTATCAAAATCAGAAATTTTCTTTTTAAAATATTTAATTATTTCATTATCTTTTATAAATATTCCTTTCTCCCCTAATTCAGTAAATACATCAGCTGTAATAAATTTCTTTTCATCATTGTTAGGTTTTCTGTTATTTTCAAAAACAAATTTTATATATCGGTCTCTTAACATGGAAGATGCTATTATTTGATCCTTCATTTTTATTTGCTGCCATTTTTTATAAGACTTAACAGGTGTTTCATCTTTATTTCCGCTTTCCATTAAAATCCTCCTTATTTATAAGATACAGTTATGCAGGTTACCCTAATTAGGCTGTTTTTAAAATTATACTTCATTTGCACAAAATTTTCATTTAAATTAAGTAATTTCTCAGGTTAAATAAAGTGTGAGCATAAGTTAAAAATGTCGTATAATTAAATAGAGAATTAATTATGCTGCGATACACGTTTTTATATGATTTTATTAGTATTAAATAAAGATAAAAAAATAATTGAAAGGGGGCATATATATGCCAGATATAAAATATGAAATAAAGGAGACAATAGGTTCTCTTTCAGAATCACCAAAGGGGTGGAAGAAAGAATTAAACCTTATATCCTGGAACGATAAGGAAGCAAAATTTGATTTACGAGATTGGTCCTTTGAACATGAGAAGATGGGAAAGGGAGTAACACTTACAAAGGAAGAACTGAAAAAGCTTAGAGACTTGCTAAACAGCATGAACTTATAAAATATACAAGTTTAAGCTGAAGGATTTTCAGATAAGGTTTTATATGCTCCATGCAATGTAAGAATAAAATCTAAGAAGATTAAGTAAGTTCACTTATAAATTTTATTTAATATATTTACAAAAAAATACATGGCTTCAAAGAAATAACTGGCTATATTTTTATAAAGGTATTATAATTGCTTTTATAGGATGAACTTATATATACTAAAGGAGTGTTTGAATGAAGACCGGAGCAGTAATTGCCGCAGCTGGAATGTCATCTGATCCTATGCTGAATATGGGAAATTCCACTATTATAAAAAGAATTATTACTACAATGCAGCAGGCAGATGTGGATCCCATTGTTGTAGTTACTGGAAACAGAGCCGAAGTTTTGGAAAAACACATTTCTCATATGGGCGTTATTTCTGTAAAAAATGAACGGTATGAGAAAACTCAAATGTTTGATTCTGCAAAGATTGGTATTCTTCATTTGAAAGACCAGTGTGACCGATTTTTCTTCACCCCAGTGGATGTTTCATTATTTACTGTTAAAACCCTGCAGAAGCTGATGGAATGTTCTGACTCAATTTTATGCCCAGTATTTAAAAAAACACAGGGACATCCTTTACTCATTTCCACAAGGCTTATAACTGAAATTATAGACTATGAAGGAATAGACGGTATGAGTGGAGCAATATCACACTGCAAAGTCCCAGTAAGTAATGTGCAGGTGGATGATGAAGGCATCCTTTATGATGTCGGCACTCAAGAGGATTGTAATACACTCTTAAAGAAACATAATGAGCAGATGCTGCATGTGGAGATTCAAATGAAACTTTCAAAAGAGACTGGTTTTTTTGGCCCTGGCGTATCACAGCTTCTTAAACTGGTTGATTCAACGGGTTCTATTTCAAGTGCCTGTGAGCTGATGCATATGTCTTACAGTAAGGGCTGGAAGATGATTAACCTGGCAGAACAGCAGTTAGGGTATCCAATTTTAGTACGTCAAGCAGGGGGAATTAATGGTGGAAACTCTGAACTTACTGAAGATGGTAAAATGTTCGTAAACAAATATCTGAAATTTGTTGAGGAAAGCAAACTTATAGTACAGCAGTTATTTTATGAATATTTTGTTTAATCAGGGATTTTATATAATTACTTGGATTTTATTGGGAATGTTAATTTCCCCACCGAACTATTTTAAAAAAAATAACGTAAATGAATTTGTTTTTATCATAAAAATAAATTCAGTAATTATTATAAATTCCACAGTTTATTATGCTACCGAATTGTTCTTATAAATACAACGAACAGAACGTAAGAGGAGGATGAATTATGAAAAAAATAGCTACAGTTGATGCTGTAGGTCATGTTATTTGCCATGATATTACAAGAATCATTAAGGATGTTGTTAAGGATACAGCTTTCCACAAGGGTCATGTTGTAACAAAAGAGGATATTCCTGTTCTATTATCCATTGGAAAGGATCATCTTTATGTCTGGGAAAAAAATGAAAACATGCTTCATGAAAACGAAGCAGCAGAAATATTATTCAATATATGCAGAAATGATAATATGTCTGGTACACCTGTAAAGGAAGGAAAAATTGAACTGATTGCAGAGACAGACGGACTTTTCCGTGTAGATGTTAAACGTTTAGATGATATTAATGAAATAGAAGATATAATGATTGCCACCCGCCATAATAATTATCCTGTAAAAAAGGGAGACAAGCTGGCAGGAACCCGTATTATTCCATTGGTAATTGAAAAAGATAAAATGAAAAAAGTTAAAGAGGCAGCCGGAGATAAGCCATTAATGGAGCTTTTGCCCTATAAAAAAATGAAAACAGGTATTGTAACTACAGGAAGTGAAGTATTTTATGGAAGAATAAAAGACACATTTACTCCTGTAATAGAAGGAAAAATAAAAGCTTATGGCGGTGAAGTCTGCGGGCACATTACCGTAAATGATGATCTCCAAAAAATAACTTCAGCTATACAGCAATTGAAAAATGAGGGCGCAGATATGATTGTCTGTACTGGCGGAATGAGCGTGGATCCGGATGATTTAACTCCAGGTGCAATACGTAATACAGGAGCAAATATTATATCTTATGGTGCACCGGTTTTGCCTGGAGCTATGTTCCTGCTTGCTTATTATGAAGATGGAACGACCATTATGGGACTTCCCGGCTGTGTAATGTATGCTAAAGCAACCATATTTGACTTGGTTTTGCCGCGAATTATTGCAGGTGTTAAAGTAACAAAGAAGGATTTAGCTAAAATGGGAAATGGCGGTCTGTGTTTAGGCTGCAGCCCATGTCACTATCCAAACTGCGGATTTGGCAAAGGGGTATAGTTATATTAAAGTTTATAGGGAAATTATTTATTTCCTTAAATAAATATTAAAAGAAAAAAGGAGAGATTTTATTATGAAAAAGATCACATCAATGCTGCTTACTTTATTTATTGCAATGTCATTATTTTCAGGATGCAGCAAAAAGGCAGTAGATACAAAGAAAACAGAGCAGGTTAATTTAACCATATTGGCAGCTGCCAGTATGACAGATGTACTGAAAGATCTGCAAAAAGATTATGAAGCTGCAAATACTAATGTAAAATTAACATTTTCATTTGCAAGTTCTGGTGCTCTTCAGACACAAATTGAGCAGGGAGCTCCTGCAGATATATTTATCTCAGCAGCAACCAAACAAATGACAGCTCTTAAGGATAAAAAACTTATGACAGATGATTCTATAATAAAGTTATTAAAAAACAAAGTAGTACTTATTGTTCCTGCAAGTGGGGAATCAAAAGTTACAAGTTTTGAAGATGTAGCTACAGATAAGGCAAAAAAGGTTGCTCTTGGAGAACCAAAGAGTGTTCCTGCAGGACAATATGCAGAAAATGTGTTTACATCCTTAAAAATTTTAGACAAAGTAAAAGCAAAAGCAGTATATGGTGAAAATGTAAGAACAGTACTTACCTGGATTGAAAACGGTGAAGCTGACTGCGGCGTTGTATATGCAACAGATGCGGCAACTACAACAAAGGTTAAAGTTATTTGTGAAGCACCGGAAGGAAGCTGCAAAGATATAATTTATCCTGCAGGAATTATAAAAGCAAGTAAAAATATTGACGCCAGCCAGGCTTTCCTTAAATTCCTGCAGACAGATGCAGCTGCACAAAAATTTGAAAAATATGGATTTGAAATGATTAAATAGTAATTGATTATCTTATAAGAGAGGGGAAAATATGGATACAGCACCGCTAATAATATCACTAAAAACTGCTTTGGTATCAACTTTTTTTACATTCTTTTTAGGTATATATGCTGCAAAATTTGTAGTAAATTTAAAAAGAGGGAAAGGCCTGCTGGATGCCATATTTACCCTTCCTATGGTTTTGCCTCCAACCGTTACCGGTTTTTTTCTGCTGCTTATTTTTGGCAATAAAAGTTTAATTGGACAATTTTTAAAAACATTTGACAGATCCATTGTTTTTTCTTGGGAAGGTACTGTTATTGCATCCACAGTGGTTGCATTCCCTTTAATGTATCGTACCGCAAGGGGAGCTTTTGATCAGATGGATCATAATATTATTTATGCTGCAAGGACACTTGGACTTACTGAGCACCATATATTTTATAAGGTTATACTGCCAAATTGCTGGCCGGGAATTATTGCCGGAACCATATTAGCATTTGCCAGATCCTTAGGTGAATTTGGGGCAACAATCATGATTGCAGGAAATATTCCAAATAAGACCCAGACTATATCTATCGCAGTATATACAGCAGTACAGGCTGGGAATTATGACCTGGCCTACAAATGGGTAATTGTAATTGTCATAATCTCCTTTGTTTCCATTGCAGCTATGAACTTATGGAATACAAAGCAAAGCAGGATTGTAACAAACAAAGGAGGAATATAATGTCTCTTTATATTGATATAAAAAAGAAAATAAAAAATTTTAATTTAGATGTAAAATTTGAAGCTGGAAATGAAGTGTTTGGAGTTTTAGGAAGCTCTGGCTGCGGTAAAAGCATGACTCTAAAATGCATTGCAGGCATAGAAACTCCAGATTGCGGAAAGATTATTTTAGATGGACGCACATTATTTGATTCTGAAAATAAAATAAATCTTATCCCTCAAAAGAGGAAAATAGGGTTTTTATTTCAAAACTATGCATTATTTCCTAATATGACAGTGGAAGAAAATATAGCTGTTTCTCTAAAAAAAAGAAATGATAAAAATATTATAAAGGATAAAATTAAAGCATTTTATCTGGAAGGATTAGAAAAAAAATATCCATGCCAGTTATCAGGCGGTCAGCAGCAGCGTGTTGCGCTGGCAAGAATTCTTGTAACTAACCCTGATATTATTTTGCTGGATGAACCTTTTTCTGCTTTGGACAGCTTTTTAAAATGGCAGTTAGAACAGGAAATCATTGAAACAGTAGAGAGCTTTGGAAAAACAGTGCTGTTTGTATCTCATAACAGAGATGAGGTATATCATATTTGTAATAAAATTGGTGTAATTGAAAATGGTTATATGGAAGAAACAAGGGATAAGAAAAGTCTTTTTGCAGATCCGAAGACCTTATCTGCAGCACTTCTTACAGGATGCAAAAACATTTCAAAGGTAAGAAGACTCTCTGATAATAATATTGAGGCTATAGACTGGGGTGTATCTTTTAAAATGACAAGAGAAATCCCGGAGAATACAGCATATGTTGGTATTCGTGCTAATGATATTGAAATAATTCCGGGTTCAGATGATAATGGAATATTAATAAGATGTAATGTGTGCAGAATAATTGAGTCGCTTTTTTCTAATATTTTTGTACTTGAAATTAATGGTAAAGAAAGCATCAAAAATTCTGGGAAGCTTAGGTTAGAGATTAAAAAGAAAGATTCTTATGATTATATAAATAAAAAAAATATAAAAATAAGAATTAAGGAAGAAGATTTGCTTTTGCTTACTTAATTTAAGTAAAAGTATAGGCATTTTAAAAAAGATAATATTCTTGCAGCATCACGCACCCATTAGGGTGTTTTTATTTAGGACATTTATTTCAAATGTTCACAGCTCTTTATCTTTATTTTATAATAGAGTTATATTTACAGCAAAAGGAGATACTATATATGAATAAATAGGAATTTCCTGTTCAGGTAAATCTTATTATGCTGTAATATACCGAGGTGATATAATTGGTTGATTTAGCTCTTTTAGGCTGCGGCGGGGGAATGCCTATTCCTGAAAGATATCTGTCTTCTCTTCTTATTAATTTCAAGGGCAGGAAGATACTGATTGACTGCGGCGAAGGAACCCAGGTATCTATGAGATTACTTGGCTGGGGATTTAAGTCAATAGATGTAATTTGCATAACTCATGGACATGGTGATCATATCGTAGGACTTCCCGGTCTTCTTGCAACAATTGGGAACAGCGGCAGAACTGAACCTATTACAATAATTGGACCTGAAGGCATCCCAGATATTATACGCGGTTTAAGGACTGCTGCACCTTACCTTCCTTATGAAATCAATATTATAGAAGCACCCCGGAAACCATTGAGAATGAAGATTAATGATGGTATTAAATTTTCCGAAGCAGAATACAGCGATTTGATAATTTCAGCATTAAAGCTTGACCACTCAGCCAGCTGTCTGGGTTATAGCTTTTATTTTAACAGAAAGCCTAAGTTTGATGCAGAAAAAGCTGCAGCAAAAGAAATACCTAAGATATATTGGAGCTCTCTTCAAAATAATGAAACTATAGTAAATGAAAAAAAAACTTATTTGCCTAGTATGGTACTGGGAGAAAAAAGAAAAGGCATTAAACTAAGCTTTATAACCGATACAAGACCAAGCACTGAAATCCCGCCATTTATTAATGGAAGTGACTTACTGGTGTGTGAAGGCACCTATGGTGATGAAGACGACAAGAAAAAGGCAATAAACTACAAACATATGACTTTTTCTGAGGCGGCACAGCTTGCATCAGATGGCCAGGTACAAGAGCTTTTGCTGACTCATTTCAGTCCCTCAATGCTGCAGCCTGAAGCATATAAAATTAATGCAGACAGGATTTTTAAAAATACTATAGTTGGCTTTGACAGACTAATTAAAACCTTGTCCTTTAAAGATTAGAAAAGGAAGCTGCAAGAAAATCAGCTTCCTTAGTTTATCATTATTTATTCAACATAAAACTGCATGGGGTAGGACATATATTCTACGTCATCCATCTTTTCAACTGTATAGTATCCTGCCGGAGCATTTAGTACTGTAGGAATACGGTTAACTATAGTTGCACAGGTGTGTTCAACAGTGGCAGGCTTCTTAACACTAAATTCTGTATTAGGCTCACCAACTATCCTCCAATCGCACATATCTCCTTCCTCAGGGCCATAAACTTTGCCTATGCACTGAGTTTCAATTACAGGCCCCTGAAATGTCACTGTAGTAACTACAGCACTCATACCTATACATTTTCCTTTTGGTATAGTTTTCCCCATGGTGGAAGAGTATAAATCTGTATCATAGAAATATGGGACGCATTTTTGGCTTTGTGATTTTATTGTCCACCCCATCTTAGAGCAGATTGCTTCATTGGAATTCCAGACATAAGAAGGCTCTAAGGTGCTTGGGTGAGCTATTTGCTCTTCAAATTCTTCCGGAGTTAATCCAACACCATGAGCTTTAGCTAAAGCCAGGCCATAATCTTCTACGTTATAGCTGGTGGCACCTTCAATTCTGTCTATTTTATGAACGCCGCCGGCTACGCAGCCAATCATATTTACCCAGTAAATATCCTGCATGCCGGAGCCTGCTATAGTGCAGTTATTTTCTTTTGCAAGAGCATCCAGCTTGTTTGTAAGAGCAGCGGAAGTTGTCCAAGGGTAAATTGCTTCTTCACAGGTGGTAATTACATTAATTCCTCTGCTTAGAATTTTCTCAAAATGAGGATATACATCCTTCACAAAACTGAATAATGTAACTACAGCTATATCTGCATCACATTCATCTAAAACAGCATCAGCATCGCTTCTGATATAAACTCCCAGTTTTACGCCAAGTCCTGCAAAGTCGCCTACATCCATGCCAACTACAGCAGGGTTTACATCTATTGCACCTACGATTTCAGCGCCATTTTCATACAAATAGCGGAGGGTGTACTTAGACATCTTTCCACAGCCATATTGAACAACACGAATTTTTTCTTTAAACATATGAATACCTCTTTCCTGAAAAATTATAGGATATACCTACAATTATATTGTATAGGTTATAGTTACTATAAGGTAAAGAGATATTGTTAAAAAATTATTTAATTATAATAGGTACTTGCAGACGCAAAAACATACCTCTCTCGTGCTGCTCAAAAATAGGTAGGTCTGCAAGAACCTCACAAATATAATCTCCTGAAATGGCATATCCTTTTTCCTCAGCAAAATCTAATAATCTGTTTATATATTCCTTTTCCTTATCAAATTTATTACAGTAAATGCAGAGATACATCCCTGATGGAACAGCCGATATAAGCTCTTCTTTTGCATAGTCCTTGTCTACAAACACGAAAACCTCACTGGAAACAAATTCTCGCTTTATCAATTCATTTTTTCTTAGAATGGTTCCTGCATTGCAAAAATAAACTTTCGGAAGGTTGTCAGAAATTAAACTTAATTTCAGCTTTCTTAATATTTCTTCATAAACTGAAAGATCATAATCGTAAAAGTTTATTCCTGAATCTATTAAATACATAAGCCTTTTACCGATGTATTCAATGCAAATTATACCATCAGGAGGTGATGTTTCATATCTGTCATAGCTTTCTATAGTTCTCTTTAAAGCTATCTTTTGAAATTTCAGCTCTTTTATTTCATTATCTATACCTTCGCTTTTCTGCTGCAGTATACTTTTGATAAGTGATACATCTTTCTTATCTAAAAGCTTCTTAATATTATTTAAAGTCATACCCATAGATTTCATATGCTGGATCATATCAAGCCGGGCACACTGCTTGATGCTATAAAAGCGATATCCGTTTTCTTTATTCACACTGCTTGGCTTTAAAAGAT
>JBAXYJ010000083.1:0-11218 GCA_041670885.1 Clostridiaceae bacterium | reverse complement strand
TTGGCTTAAAAAACGTGGAAATAAGTAAATGGGATGCCACACTTATAAATAATGAATTTATTAATAAAGCTGACAGAGTTCTCCTTGATGTTCCCTGCTCAGGACTTGGCATTATCAGAAAAAAGCCGGAGATAAAATGGAATAAAAATATTAACGAAATAAGCAGCCTGATTAATATTCAAAGAAAGATACTGTCAAATGGAAGCAAATATTTAAAACCGGGAGGCATATTAGTATATTCCACCTGTACTTTAAATAAAAAGGAAAATGAAGATAATATTAATTGGTTTTTGGAGAAAAATAATGATTATGAAGCAGTTAAAATAGATTTGCCATCTTTCCATAATTTTAATAAAACTTCCGAAGGATATCTGACAATATTTCCGGATGAATTTATGGATGGCTTTTTCATGGCAAAATTAAAAAAGCGAACTAGCTTACGCTGAAGCAGAATTAAAAAATCACCCGCTTATATAAGTGGGCAACTTAAAATTTGGATAAAGTAGGTATAGCATGGATAATATACTTGATTATTCCCTGCCAGAATTAAAACAGTGGCTTAAAGAAAATAATATAGAAGAATACAGAGGAAAACAGATATTTAAGTTTTTATACAGCGGCATATCTGATTTTAATCTATATAATAATATCCCGAAGGGATTAATAAATAAACTTTCGGAAAATTTTTATGCAGATATTCCAAATATAGTTAAGATATATGAGTCAAAGAATAAAAGCACTAAAAAACTGTTACTATCTTATAAAGATAATAATATTATTGAAACCGTACTTATGAAATATGAATATGGCTATTCCATATGTGTATCTACTCAAATAGGCTGCTCTATGGGATGCAGTTTTTGTGCCTCAGGACTTGATGGACTTGTCAGGAACCTGACTTCCGGTGAGATTATATCTCAGGTTATTGCGGGAAATAAAGTTCTTGGGGAAAGAGTATCCAATATAGTTCTTATGGGCAGCGGAGAGCCCCTGGATAATTATGAAAATGTACTTAAGTTTATTGAAAATGTATCAAAAAAAGAAACTTTTAATATTGGTGCCAGACATATAACACTATCTACCTGTGGGTTGGTGCCAAACATTATAAAACTTGCTGATAAAAAGCTGCAGCTTACACTGGCCATATCCCTTCATGCCTGCAGCGATGATAAGCGAAGAGAATTAATGCCTATTGCAAATAAATATTCAGTTAAAGAAATAATTGAAGCCTGCAGATACTACATTGATAAGACAAATAAGAGAATAACCTTCGAATATGCTTTAGTTAATAATAAAAATGATTCCATTTCTGATGCAGAGGGTTTATCAAATCTGCTTTCCGGGATGCTTTGTCATGTAAATCTTATTCCTGTTAACTATGTTTTAGAAAAAAATCTTTCAAAATCTAATAAAGATAGTATAATTAAATTCTGTGAAGTTCTTAAAATGAATAATATAAATCATACAATAAGAAGAGAAATGGGAGAGGATATTAATGCTGCCTGCGGACAGCTGAGACGGGGTTATTTAGATGATAAGGAGTGAAATAATGGTTGAAACAATAAGTGATATAGGAAACTTTAGGGATATCAATGAAGACTATCTGGGTTTCACTCAGCATAATGATGAAAAACTGTATGTTATTGCTGATGGAATGGGTGGTCATAATGCCGGTGAAGTAGCCAGTAAATTAGCCGTTGATACATTGATTAATGGATTTAAGAATGACTTTATTGATGAAGAGGACACAATCAGAAGCCTTATAGTAGCTGCTAATGAAGAAATATATAATCTTTCTCACATCAAAGAAGATTATAACGGTATGGGTACTACGGTAACAGCCTGCATTGTAAAAGAAAATGAAATAACCATTGGTAATGTAGGGGATAGCAGCTTGTACATTATAAAAAATAATATAATTAAAAAAGTAACTAAAGATAATTCATATGTACAGGAGCTTTTAGATAAAGGAAAAATAACACTGAAAGAAGCAAAAAACCATCCTAATAAAAACCTCATTACAAGAGCATTAGGAACAGCATCATCAATCCAAGTTGACATATATAAATTATCAGCTGATGAAATAAAATATATTCTTCTTTGTACTGACGGATTGTCAAACGAAATAGACCCTTTTGAAATGTATGAAATTATTAATAACAATAATACAAAAGAAGCCTGCCACCTTTTAGTAGATAAAGCTAAAGCAAATGGCGGAAGGGATAATATATCCCTTATATTAGTTGAAGGAGATGAATAAGGATGGCTTTTGAAATTCTTAATAATAGATATGAAATTATTGAAAAAATAGGCGAAGGTGGAATGGCAATTGTTTATAAAGCAAAGGACAGCCTTCTTAACAGATATGTAGCAATAAAAATTTTAAAAGATGAGTTTGCAATCAATAAAGAATTCCTTGGAAAATTCAAAAGAGAAGCAACAGCCGCTGCCAGTTTATCTGATATAAATATAGTAAATATATATGATATTGGCTCAGATAAAGATGTGAATTATATTGTAATGGAATATATAAAGGGTAAAACTTTAAAACAGATAATTAAAGAAAATGGACTAATTCCACAGGATAAGGCAATAAAGATTGCAATTCAGATAGCTAAGGCACTGGATTGTGCTCACAGCCATGGCATAATTCACAGAGATATCAAGCCCCATAATATAATGATAAATGAAAATGGTTTAGTTAAGGTTACGGATTTTGGAATTGCAAAAGCAGCATCTAGCTATACCTTAACCAATACAAAAGAAGTAATAGGTTCAGCTCATTATTTTTCACCTGAGCAGGCAAGAGGAAGTTTTGTTGATTTTAGAACAGATATATACTCTTTAGGCATAGTTATGTATGAAATGGTAACAGGAAGCCTTCCTTATGACGGAGACAGCCCTGTATCAATAGCACTTAAGCACCTTCAGGAAAAAGTAATAGAACCTAAATTCTTAAAGGAAGAATTAAGCGATGGACTAAATAATTTAATATTAAAATCAATACAAAAAGATCCTGCTTATAGATATACAAATGTTAAAGAAATGATTTCAGATCTTAAAAAACTGGACTTGGACCCGGATACATTAATCCGGTTTAATAATGACAGCTTAGACCAAACAAGAGTTATGGAGCCAATAAGTATTGAGGATGAAATAAAAAAACCAAATAAGAATAAGAATAGGAAAAAGATAACTATAATAATACTTTCTCTTTTAATAGTTCTTCTGGGAGTTTTTCTTACTATAAAATTTGTTTTTTACGGAAACAGCAATAAAAATATGGTTCAGGTTCCCAATGTATTGGGCATGGATAAAGATACTGCTCAGGCTGAAATAGAGAAGGCGGGGCTTGTTTTTGTTCTTGATTCAAAGATAAGCAGTGATTATGAGACTGATAAAGTTGCAAAAACTTCACCGGATGCCGGAGCCAGCTTAAATAAGGGCTCAGAAGTGAAAGTCAATTTAAGCGATGGAAAAGCAGAGGCCACAGTACCTGATGTGAAAAATTTATATATTGACTCAGCTAAGGAAATATTAAAAAATTATGGGTTTGCTGCAGGTGAGATAACCTATCAATATTCAGATACAATAGCTGCAAATAACGTAATTAGTCAGAGTATAGATGCTAAAAGTCAGGCTCCTAAGGGATCAACTGTTGATCTTGTAGTAAGTAAAGGTGAAGACATAACAGTTATTAAGGTTCCAAAACTCATTAGCAAGACACTAGATGATGCTAAAGCAAGTATTGAAACTATAGGCTTGACCTTAGGAAAAGCAGAATCTCTTAATACTAGCGACAAAAGTTTAGATAAAATTGTTTATAGTCAGGATATACCGGAAAATACTGAAGTGGCAAAAGGACAGACAATAAACATTACCTACTATACCTATAAGGTTACAACAGTTAAAGTGCTTAATTTTGTTAAAAAAACCTATGGAATCATTAAAGATGATCAGATGCAGACTATGCTGGACCAGGGGTTAAGTTTTAAATTTATAGATGAAAATGGAAATCAGCTAGACCCAGATAAAAATGAGATTCCAGATACTGCCACAGTAACAGATCAGACTCCACCTGCAAACACTCAGGCAGCACCTGATACTCTTATTACACTAACATTAAAAACAAAATAGGAGGGTAAATGATTGGCAGAATAGTAAAAGCAATTGCTGGGTTTTATTATGTAGATATAGAGGGAAAAGTTACTGAATGTAAGGCAAGAGGTGTATTTAGAAATAAAAAAATATCACCTCTTGTAGGGGACATGGCAGATATAGAAATTGATAATGGGAAAGGGGTTATAAATTCAATTTTAAAGAGAAAAAATGAATTTGTAAGACCTGCAGTTTCTAATATATCCCAGGTGTTTCTTGTTTTTTCCTACAGAAGCCCGGATATAAATGAAGACCTTCTAAACAAGTATTTGCTTCTCTGTGAGGAAAAGCAGGTAAATACTCTTATTATATTCAATAAATCTGATTTAGTAAGTGATATTAATACAAAAATTACGGATATGGTAAAATCTGCAGGATATGAATACGCTTCAATTGATGCTAAGGGAGAAGATAACCTGCCACATATAAAGGAAAGATTAAAGGATAATATTACAATGCTTGCAGGGCCATCCGGTGTGGGGAAGTCAACTCTTTTAAACAAGCTTTTAGGCAGAGAAAAGATGGAAACCGGTGAGATAAGTAAAAAAATTAAAAGAGGCAAAAATACTACCAGGCACTGTGAGCTGATCCACATAAACGGTGGACTTATGGCAGATACTCCCGGGTTTTCATCAATAAATACTGATTTTATTACAAAAGAAAATATTAAGGACCTTTTCCCGGAGTTTAGAGAATATAACGGCCGATGCAGGTTTACCAGCTGCAGTCATAATAAAGAAATAGGCTGCCTGGTTAAAAAAGCAGTAGAAGATGGAAAAATAAATAAATTAAGATATGACTTTTACATTAAAGAATTAGATGAGATAAACAGCAGGAGGGAATATAAATGATTAAAATCGCACCGTCAATTTTATCTGCAGATTTTGGAGTGCTTGGGCAGCAGCTTAAGGATTTAGAAAAATATGGAGCAGACCTGGTTCATATAGATGTTATGGATGGCATGTTTGTACCTAATATTTCTTTAGGCTTACCGGTTATTAAAAGTATAAGAAAGGATACCAGGCTTTTGTTTGATGTTCATCTGATGATAGAGGATCCGGACAGATTCATTGAAGAATTTGTAAAAGCCGGGGCTGATATTATAACAGTACATTATGAAGCCTGCAGACATTTAGACAGAACAATAGAGCTTATAAAAAGCTTTGGCATAAAAGCAGGAATAGCACTAAACCCCGGAACAAATGTAGATTTTATAAAAAATCTTATAAAAAAGACAGACCTGGTTTTAATTATGACAGTTAATCCCGGTTTTGGAGGACAAAAATACATAGACTACGCAGATGATAAAATTAAACAGGTTAAAGAATATAAAGAAAAATATAATAAGGACCTTTTAATTGAAGTAGATGGAGGCATAACGGAAGATACTATAAAAAGAGCAGTATCCTCAGGAGCTGAAGTAATAGTTGCAGGCTCCTCTGTATTTAAAAATGGAGAAATAGAAAATAATATTAAAAAGCTGAGAGCAGGTATATAATGAGGGCGCTTATAATATCAGGAGGCAGCCCTCCTTCTTATAATTTACTGAAAAAATATTCAAAAGGATATTATATAATAGCTGCAGACTCAGGATGCAATATTTTATTTAAGTATAATATAAAGCCGGATTTAATAATGGGAGACTTAGACTCCATAGAAAAAGAAATATTAGATGAATATTTAAAAAGGAATGTTGAACTTACAAAATTTCCAAAGCATAAGGACTATTCAGATACTGAGCTTTCCGCCTTTGAAGCTGCACGAAGAGGCGCTGAAGAAATTACAATTCTTGGTGCCACAGGGGGAAGGATTGATCATCTTCTGGCAAATTTAAATATTCTCTATTTATTAAATGAAAAAGGGATTTCAGGCAGAATAGCAGATGACAATAATGAAATATTTTTAATTAAATCTCCAGCTGAAATAAAAGGATTTGATGGAGATTATTTTTCTATATTTTCCATGGGGGAAGATGTAAAAGAAATAACGCTGGAAAACTGTAAATATCCTCTTAATAAATATCATTTATTTCCGAGAGATTCTCTTATTTTATCAAATGAATTTAATGGCGACGCTTTAAAAATTAAATTTACCGGAGGACCATTAATATTTATTAAAAGCAGGGATTAATTTTGTAACAGAATTCATATTCTATCATATAATAGAATATAGCAATTTTATAGGCGTTTTTATGAAGAGCAAATATAAGAAGAAATTAGGAACTTCACTAATTATTGCAGGTGCAGTAATAATACTCTGCATAGTTATTCCCATCTGGGGCTGGCTTCTTGTAGTTGGGGGCGCCTTAGTATATGCAGGATGGTATCTAATTGAAAAATGTTAAAAAAATAAAAAATGCAATTGATTAATCAACTGCATTTTTTATTTTATACAGCACGCTGTACTTTTCCTGAACGTAAGCATCTTGTACAAACATGAATAGTCTTTGGTGTCCCATCAACTACTGCCTTAACTTTTTTTAGATTAGGTGCCCATTTTCTCATTGACTGACGATGGGAGTGACTGTACTGTACTCCGGAAATAACACCCTTGTTACATATTTCGCAAACTCTTGACACAAAAACACCTCCTTAATTGCGAAGATAAAATCTTCTCAATTCAAACATAATTAGTTTATCATAATTAACACCTTTCTTGCAAGTTAATTATAAAAAAACTTGAATAAATGGTTTATTTAATATAGAATTAGTGTATAATAACTTCATTAACAGAATATACACAATTAATAGGGAGGGTATATATGGCAGGATTAGTAAATATAGATTTAGGATATATAAATTATTCAGATGATTTTTTAGCCAATATTGTTGGGCTTTCCACTATGGAATGCTATGGCGTTGTAGGTATGGCAAAAAAAAATGCTACTGATGGACTCTGGGAGCTAATGAAGGGTGAAAACTTCAGCAAGGGAGTAAAGATTAAGTTTAAAGACAACGAAATGTCCATTGAACTTTACATTATAGTTGAGTACGGGACTAAGATTTCTGAGATTGCAAACAATATTATTCAAAAGATAAAGTATAATTTAGAAAATATGACAGGACTCAAGGTATCAATAATAACAGTAAATGTTCAAGGAGTAAGAGTCTAGGAGGGTAACATAAATGGAATTTACAAAAATAGATGGGCTAGTTTTTTATAACATGATAGTAAATGCTGCTAATAAATTAGAAGAGCAGAAGGAATTTGTCAACTCACTTAATGTTTTCCCAGTACCAGATGGTGATACTGGAACAAATATGTCAATGACATTTAAGTCAGCAGTTGACGAGATATCAGCCTCCTTTGATGAATCTCTTGGGGATATTGGAATAAAGGTTGCCAGAGGAGCTCTTATGGGAGCCAGAGGTAATTCCGGAGTTATACTATCTCAAATTTTCAGAGGAATATCAAAAGCTTTGATTGGCAAAAACGAAATAGATGCAAAAGGAATGGCTCTTGCTTTTAAAGAGGGAGCAAACTCAGCATATAAGGCAGTTATGAGACCTACAGAAGGAACAATACTTACCATAATAAGAGCAGCAGGAGATAAAGCCATGGCCTCTCCTGAGCAGGATATAACAAAGCTTTTTAAGGAAATATGCGATTACTCAAAAGAAGTATTAGACAAGACTCCTGAGATGCTGCCTGTGCTAAAAAAAGCAAATGTAGTTGATGCCGGCGGCATGGGACTTCTTATAATATTAAGGGGTATGCAGGAAGCTTTAGAAAACAATATCCAAAATGCCAAGTTTAAAGAAGTAAAAGCTGAAAAAGAAAAGCATGCTATTTTAGATTTAGGAGAACAGGAAATAAAATTTGGCTACTGCACAGAATTCTTTGTAAAAACTCCGAATCCTGATGTAGAAAGCTTTAAAAACACTTTAGAAAAATATGGCGATTCAATGGTAGTTGTAGGTCTGGATGATGTAATCAAGGTTCATATCCACACAAATAAGCCGGGTGAAGTTTTAAGCAAAGCACTGGCAATTGGAGAACTTTCAAAAGTAAAAATTGACAACATGAGAGAGCAGCACAGACATATTTTAACTGATGAAGCCGAGATAAAACTTCAGGAAGCACCAAATGCTGAAAAGAAAAAATATGGCATAGTAGCTGTTGCCATGGGTGAAGGAATTAAAAACATTTTTGAGGATTTAGGTGTTGATTACGTAATTGAAGGCGGACAGACAATGAATCCAAGCACTCATGACATTTTAGATAAAATTAATCTTTTGGCTGCGGACAATGTTATAGTTCTTCCTAATAATGGCAACATAATAATGGCAGCCACACAAGCAGCTGAACTTTCCGATAAGAATGTTATAGTTGTTCCAACAAAGACTATACCTCAAGGCATTACAGCAATGACTTTATTTAACGAGGATTCATCGCCAGAAGAGAATTTGGAGACTATGGAAGAGGGAATAGAGGGCGTTAAGTCCGGACAGGTAACCTATGCAGTAAGGGACACTGAGATAGACGGCAAGGAAATAAAAGAAGGCAATATCTTAGGCTTGTCAGCTAAATCCATCGTTGAAGTTGGTGAGGACATATATAAGGTATGTGAGGGAGTCTTAGATAACATGGTAGATGAAGACAGCGAGCTTATTACCATATTCTATGGAGAAGATGTAGAAGAAGACAAAATAGATAAATTTAAGAAAGATATGGAAAATAAATATAAGGATATAGATGTCCATTTCTATCAGGGAAAACAGCCCTTGTATTATTTCATTATTTCAGTAGAATAAAGAAAGCCTTAGGGCTTTTTTTGTTATACTATGGAGGTTTTATGTTGCTGGAGCAAAGTATAGATACATTAAATAAAGTAGGACCAAAAACAAAAGAAAAACTGAATAATATGGGAATAGTATCACTTCTTGATTTACTGTTTTTTTTCCCAAGAGACTACGAAACTATTATAAAAACTGATTCTTTAAAAGAATTAGACAGCGGAGATACTGCAAGCATAAGCGGAGAAGTTCTATCTATTTCAAAGCCAATCAGGATAAATGGGAAAGCTATAATAAATATTAATCTAAAAAATCTAAATGGAAGCTTTAATGTTAAATTTTTTAATATGCCCTATATTGTAAACTCTTATAAAATAGGAGAGGTATGCAGCTTAACAGGTAAGGTAGCCAGCTTTAAGGGAAATAATATTTTAATTAATCCCAGCAGGAAATGTAATGAAGACAATAATATAAAACCTATATATTCTCTTACTAAAGGTATATCTAATGATTTAATAATTAATCTTGAAAAGCAGCTTTTATCTAAAATAATAATAAAGGATAATCTTCCTGAATATTTAATCAGCAAAAATTCTCTTTTATCTTTAGATAATGCAATTAAGGAAATTCATGCTCCAGAAAGTCATGATAATTTAGAAACAGCAAGAAAAAGGCTTAAATATCAGGAATTATTAACTTACAGCTTAAAGATATTGATATCAAGAAAATACATAAAGGAGAATAGAGAAGGTATAGCATTTAATCCTTCAAAGGAGCTTAACTCTATAAAAAATTCTCTTCCCTATAAGCTTACAAATGCTCAAAACAGGGTAATAAGAGAAATTTTAATTGACGAAAAATCATCTTCTCCCATGAACAGGCTTATTCAGGGAGATGTAGGCTCCGGTAAAACAGTTGTGGCTCTTATAGCGCTGTTTAATGTGGTAAAGAATGGATATCAGGCAGCTTTAATGGCACCAACTGAGATTCTTGCAAATCAGCATTATAATGAGGCTCTAAAGCTTTTATCTCCATTTAATATAAAAATTCAGCTTCTTACAGGAAGTACATCACAAAAAAATAAATTATTATTAAAGGAAAAACTGAAAAATGGAGAAATAGACTTAATTATAGGGACTCACGCCTTATTTACAGAGGATGTTTTATTTAGTAATTTAGGACTGGTAATTACAGATGAGCAGCATAGATTTGGTGTAAAAGAAAGAAATAAATTCATTAATAAGGGCAAAAATATTGATGTGCTTGTAATGACTGCAACTCCTATTCCAAGAACCATGTCACTATATATGTTTGGAGACTTAGATATATCTGTTATTGATGAGAATCCTCCAAACAGGATAAAAATAGATACCTTTTATGTAAATAGTAAAGAAAGGGACAGGGTATACAGCTTTGCTAAAAAGGAAATAGCTAAAGGAAGACAGGTATATGCAGTCTGCCCCCTGGTTGAAGAAAATGAAAATGGCAGTATGTCTGTGGAGGAGCTGTATAAAATAATTAAAACCAAATATTCCATAAAAAACATTCAGATACTCTATGGAGGTATGAATCCAAAGGCTAAAGATGAAATAATGCTTAAATTTAATAAAGGAGAGATAGACCTTTTAGTATCAACTACTGTAATTGAGGTTGGCATAAATGTTAAAAATGCAAGTTTAATGATAATAGAAGGGGCAGAGAGATTTGGATTGTCTCAGCTGCACCAGCTTAGAGGAAGAGTTGGAAGAGGGAGTGAGAAATCCTTCTGCATACTGATAGCTGATATTAAAAATGATAAAATTAAAGAAAGACTGGAAATACTTAAAAATTACAGTGATGGATTTAAAATAGCAGAAGAAGATCTTAGAATAAGAGGCACCGGGGAAATATTCGGCTTCAGGCAAAGCGGAAACGCAAGTTTCATAATAGCGGACCCTTATGAAGATATGGAGCTTTTTAAAGAAGCAAACAAGGATGCCAGAGATATATTAGAAAGTAAAGCAAATGAGGCTGAGATATTTAGAAATGAAATAACAAACAAGATAAAATCCAGCTCAAAATTTATCTGCTTTAATTAAAGAGAATTATATAATTACATTTGGCTGGTTTTCAAATAAAAATAACGAATCTTCTCCGTTTTTTTATTTGAAAAATCTAATTTAAAATTATATAATTCTCCAGTTAAAGAGAATTATATAATTACCGACGGCTGTTTTCATCTGAAAATAATGAATCTTCACCATTTTAAATTAAAGATCTAATTTGAAATATAAATTTGAAATCATTGAATTATATAAAATCCTCTATTATACTAAGAATTATAG
>JBAXYJ010000082.1:0-11331 GCA_041670885.1 Clostridiaceae bacterium | reverse complement strand
GGGGTTTTCTCTAGCAAGGGTTCGAATCCCTTCCTCTCCGCCAAATCCAGTTGTCATATGGCAGCTGGTTTTTTGTTTGATTTTTTTATGCTATTGTGATAATATAGTTTTGTGTTATGCGTCAGTAGCTCAGTTGGATAGAGTAGCTGGCTACGAACCAGTTGGCCGGGGGTTCGAATCCCTTCTGACGCACCATAATAACCTTGTGAAATTAGCATTTCACAAGGTTTATTTTTCCCGGTATTTAATGTTATTTATATATATTACTATAACTAAGCAGTACCTGCACAATTTTAGGGTTTCTCATAATTCAATGTGATGCTGTATTTGTTTTTATCATTAGCCAAGCAGTTACATATTTCCAGATTGAGTTGTCAAAATTTTTTTGGAATAAAAAATACCCACAAATATCTTGTGGGTATTTCCATAATCTGTTTTTCAATACTCGGAGGAATGCTATTGTATTCCTTATTTAATAAATTTAAATTTTAATTAAGCAGCTGGTTTTTCTTTTTTCATTATAGCCTTTGCAGCTACGTCTGAAATGTAACCAAGAAGTGCACCAGCAACTAGAGCAACAACAACTGCTGTCCAAGAAGCTTTTTCAAATACATTTCCGCCAAAGAATGCAGCAGCACCTGCGAATGCACCTGGTATGAAGGAAAGAATGCTGATACGAGCCTCTAAAACCATTATTAGACAAGCAATTCCAACTGTAATACCTACAGCTACTGGAAGTGATAATCCTTGCTTATTAAGTAAAGTAAAGCCTTGGATTGCGATGAAAGCCCAAAATGCGCCAACTAAGTTAGCAACTAAAGTTTTAGTTAAGCCTTCAACCTTTGTGCCTGAAGCAAAGTAGCATGCCCAAGAAATGAAACCAATCCAAATAATTAGACCGTAATTAAGGCCTATACCTGCCCAAAGTCCTGTAAGTATTCCAATTGTAATAGCGACAGAAGTTAAATAATCCATAATAAGTCCTCCTCAATAAATTAAATAATAATTTGAAAACGTTTATATTACAATAAATGCCTCCGTGCGATATAATTATACAAAATATTCAGTAAATATAATGCTATTATTTTGATTACTTTAAGTAGTATTTTGACTTCTAAAAAATATAAATATTTTGACAATTTAAAATAATTAATCTATTATGTAATATAAGTGTTACTATAATTTAATAAGGAGGTGGATTTGTGATTCCCAACATAAAGTTTAAGCTTAAAGAAATTATTGACATAGTTTTACTTCAAAATATATTGGACAAGTTTTCGGAAGCAGCTGGACTATCATCTGTGATTTTGGATAAAGACGGTACTCTTGTGGCTAATTCAGGTAGCAGAACAAACTTTTGCAGTTTAATAAGAAGCTCAAGAGGTGGATGTAAGAGATGTATCAGTTCTGATGTATATGGCAGTAAACTCGTAATAAAATCTGGAAAACGTAAAATATATAAATGTCATGCAGGTCTTATAAATATTGCAGCTCCTATAATTATTAAGGATGATTTCGCTGGATGCGTTATATGTGGCCCGTTAAGATGTGAGGAGGGCAAAATTAAGTCGGGTGTAAACTTTGACAGATTGTCGAAGGAGCTAGGTATTGAAGAACAGGTTTTGAATAGAGCTTTAAATGATGTTCCTATGGTTAACTGCAAAAATATAAAGTCTTCTGAAGGTTTTCTCCTTTTGCTTTCTGATTATATTGCAGAATTAGGGGCAAAAGCAGTTCAGTTGCAGATTAATCCTCAGTTTCTTTTTAATACATTAAATGCAATTGCAAGAATGGCTTTGCTTGAAAATGCTCTAAATACCGAGGAATTTATATATACATTTACGGAGCTCCTAAGATCCAGCTTGAAAAATGAAAACAGTATGGTAACTATCGATTCAGAAATAAGCAATATTAAGAAATATTTTTACATTCAGAAAATGAAGTATGAGGATATATTCGATTATGAAATAGATGTAGAACCTTCTATATTAAACTATAAAATTCCTATAATGACACTTCAGTCTGCTGTAGAAAATTCAATAATAAATGTACTTAAAAACACTAATAAAAATGCTGCGATAAAAATTATCGGCAGGAAAAATGATAGTAACCAAATTATTATAGAGATTATTGATAATGCAGCTTACGATTTTGAAGAAAGTACTAATAGCATTATACAATTATCAAACTCTAATAAAAGACTTAAAGACGATGGAATTGAAAATGCCCGTAAAAGAATTATACATTTTTTCGGTAAAGAATATGGAATAGAAGTAAAAACGGATAAAGCTTATGGCACTAAAACTAAAATCAAAATTCCCTGTTCTTAAATAAAAATGTGAGGTGAATATATATTTGTATAATATACTTATTGCAGAAGATGAAAGCTTAGAAAGAAGAGCATTAAAACATATTATCAGCAGGAAGTTAAATCATGTAAATATATGTGGTGAAGCTAAAAATGGATTGGAAGCTATTGAAATGGCTAAAACTAATAATCCTGATATTATAATAATGAACATTGATATGCCTGAGCTTAATGGGCTTGAAGTACAAAGAGAGATACTGAAGTTTCTTCCCAATGTTTTGACAATTATTACTGCATCTTTTGATGATTTTGCATTTACTCAGACCGCAATAAGGTTAAAGGTAATAGATTATCTATTAAAGCCTGTAAAACCTAGTGAACTGATTGAATCTATAAAAAGAGGAATATCAAGAATTAATCTGCAAAGAAATCAGGAAACAGTTAAAGAATGCAATAATACTTTAATACAGGAAGCTATGAGATTTATTGAAAATAATTTCGATCAGGACATAAATCTTGAAGCAGCTGCGGCATTTGTTCATCTTAATTCTCAGTATTTCTGCAGATATTTTAAAAGCAAAACCGGGGTAAACTTTACTGAATATTTATCTTCTCTGAGAATTAAAAAAGCAAAGGAAATGCTCATAGATACCAATGAAAATATTACGGAAATATCAATGAGTGTAGGATATACCGATTCGAGTTATTTTGGCAAGGTCTTTTTAAGAATCGTAGGCATGACGCCAAATAAATTTAGAGCTCAAAATAAAAAACAGCAATTATTAATATTATAATTAAGGTGATGAATAACCCCATGTTTTTAAAAACATGGGGTTAACATGTTTTTTGAAGTAAATAACTAAGTTTTTAATATATACTAATTTAGCCTGATGCTGCATTTTTTTATCATTAATAAAGAAAAAACCACCAGCTGGCAGATACTTATTTTATTAGATTACCTTCTTAATATCTGTATACCTTTATACATATCTTGAATTTATTTGCTTAAAGGATAATCCGACTTTTGCTGCTTTGAAACATTTTTCATTTTTTTCTATATTTTCTTTAATTTTTTCAGTTACCAACCTTTATTATAATGTAGGAAATTATAAAGCAACATTATTTGTGTTCCCATAATCGTGAAAAAGAGTGTTTTTAAATAATTTACAAAAAAATATGTTTATTTCCACTGAATATTTTTTTTGTAGCTTGTACATAATTATAAAAGATTCAAAATCTTTTATGGGGGGTAAGCATAATGAAAAAAATTGTTATTAAAACCGCATCTAAAAAGCAAGGCAAAAAAAATACCAACAAATATATAATCTGCGTAGGTAAAAACTTTTAATATAATTTTGTATTGAAATGTTTCAACAATTTTATACTAAAGGAAGTTTTATTTTTAATATTTTGCTTCTCAGATATAACTATCTTATTTTTAATTGCGTCAGTATATTACTGGCGTATTTTTATGTCTCATTTTAGCAATGTATGAATCTATTTATAGTAATATGTAAAAAATGACATAAAGGTGTATAATGATTTAAAGCTATAAAAAAGCTTTGCAACTTATAGAATGCGGAGGTTAAGCTATGAAAATCAAAGATAGGATAGAAAACCTAAGACAGCTTATGAAACAAAATAATATGGATGCTTACATAATTCCCAGTTTTGATGCACATCAGAGTGAATATGTATCAGAACATTGGAAATGCAGAGAGTGGATATCAGGCTTTACAGGATCGGCGGGCACTGTAGTTGTAACTTTAGACGGTGCAGGGCTATGGACAGATGGCAGATACTATATTCAAGCCCAAAAACAGCTGCAGGGTTCTGGAATAAGTTTATTTAAAATGGCAGAACCAGGGGTACCCTCCTACACTGAATGGTTAAAAAGTAATCTTAAAGAAAAAAGTACAGTTGGTTTTGATGGAAGCGTTTTTTCGACAGATATGGTTAGAGACATGGAAAAAGCATTTAAATCAAAATCTATAGCAATTAAAATGGAAAAAGATTTAATCAATGAGCTTTGGAAGGACAGGCCATCAATCCCTACATATCCTATTTTCATTCATGATGTAAAATATGCAGGAAAATCAAGAACAGAAAAATTGAATGAAGTAAGAATTGAAATGAAAAGAAGCGGGGCAAATTACTTTCTGTTAACTTCTTTAGACGATATTGCATGGCTTCTAAATATAAGAGGAAATGATGTATCAAATACTCCGGTTATAATATCAAATGTAATAGTATCAGAATGCAAGTGCTGGCTGTTTATCAATTATTCTAAGGTTCCTGAGAAGGTTAAACGGATACTGGAATCTGATGACGTGAAACTCCAGGATTATGAGGATGTTCAGCAATTCCTGAATCATCTTTTAAAGAACGATACGGTTATGCTGGATACCAGCAGGGTAAATGCAAAGCTTTATAGTGCCATAAACAGGGATACGGCAAAAATTGAAAGCCCTAATATAACAACTAAATTAAAAGCTGTAAAAAATGAAATTGAGATAGAAAACATAAGATGCTGCGAAATAAACGATGGAGTAGCCATGGTTAAATTTATAAAATGGCTGAAAACATCTATAGGAAAAGAAGAAATTACAGAGATTTCTGCGTCAGATAAATTAGAAGCTTTAAGAAGACAGAATGACTTATGCATTGGTCTTAGCTTTGACACTATAGCAGCATATAAAGATCACGCTGCTATGATGCATTATAAAGCACAAAAGGAAACACAGTATACCCTTAAAAATGAAGGATTTTTTCTGGTAGATTCAGGCGGACAATATTTCAATGGAACTACTGATATTACCAGGACTATAGCATTAGGAAAGCTGACTGAAGTAGAGAAAAGAGATTTTACTCTGGTCCTTAAGTCAAATATTGCACTATCAGAAGCCAAATTTTTATATGGTACCACAGGTTCTAACCTGGATATAATAGCAAGACAGCCTATTTGGAAATATGGTCTGGATTATAAGTGTGGAACAGGTCATGGAGTAGGATATCTTTTAAGTGTCCATGAAGGACCTCAGAAAATAAGCCCAATTCCCAACAATATAGTTTTTGAAAAGGGAATGAATATTACTAATGAACCTGGAATATACAAAGAAGGAAAACACGGTATAAGAACTGAAAATATGATGCTGACACTGGAGGATGAAAAAACAGAGTTTGGACAGTTTATGAAGTTTGAATCCATAACCTATTGCCCTATCGATTTAGATGGAATTGATAAAGATATGCTGACAGAAGATGAAAAGAAATGGCTGAATACTTACCATAAAGATGTATATGCAAAACTTTCCCCTTATTTAAATGAAGAAGAGAAAAGCTGGCTGGAGAAAGAAACCAGGGAAATATAAAATTAAAATCAAAGGGAACCTGAGGGTTCCATTATACTGCCATGTCTCATATCAAAGAGCAGATAATAAAACTTTACATCTAAAAGATTTCTTAAATCTAATAATTTATTTTGATTGTCAATTTCCTTAGATAGCTGAGTTTTTTCATTAACTAATTTATTGTTTGTATTTTTAATTCATCTATTGTTTAATGTATATGTAATAGTATAATAAAATTGTAATAAATTATACTGACTGGTCATATACTAATATGTTTGGAGTGATATAGTGAATAGTACTAAAATGAGCATTTTTAACTCAGCTATAAAAGTATTTTCAGATAGTGGGTATGATGGTGCTACAATGGATGAGATTGCAGCATATGCAGGGGTTGCTAAGGGAACCTTATATTATCATTTTAAAAGTAAGGAAGAAATCTTTAAATATATAATAACAGAGGGAATGACTCTTATAAAAGAGGAAATGGAAGAAGAAGCCTCTAAAGCTGAGGATTCTCTTACAAAGATTAAAATAATGTGCAAAGTACAGCTTAACTTAGTCTATGAAAACAGGGATTTTTTTAAAGTTATCATGAGTCAGCTTTGGGGTAAAGAAATAAGACAAATTCAGCTCAGAGATTATATTGAAAGTTATATAGTAACTATTCAAAAATATCTTGAAAATGCAATGGCTGAAGGCGCAATTAAAAATGGAGAAGCATCTTTTATGGCCTATACTTTTTTTGGGACCCTTTGCTCAGCTGCGGTATATGAGCTTATTAATAAAGATAAAAAAGAAGTAGCTGAGGTTGTGGATAATCTTACAAATTACATATTAAAAGGCATTGAAGCATAAGCTGGGTGGGTTGAAAATATTTCAGCCTTCTTTTTTTTACCTTGGAGAACCTAAGATTCCTTAGAGAAAATTACCTAAGTATATTTTGTTTACAATTTGTTCATTGACAATTTTACAGGAAGAGAGTATAAATAATACTGACCAGTCAGTTTATACTGAACAGTCAGTATATAAATGTATTTGCTAGGAGTGATAACATGAATTTTCTCAAGATAGCATGGAGAGACATATCCAGTATTTTTAAAAACAGATTTATAAGAGTATCTGTTATAGCAATCATAATTGTGCCTCTTCTTTACAGCCTATTATACCTGGCAGCTTTCTGGGATCCATACAGCAAACTTCAGAATGTATCAATAGCAGTTGTAAACTTGGATAAGGGAGCCCTCGACAATGACAAAACTGTAAACTATGGTAATGATATTATTGTTAACTTAAAGGGGAATAATAAAGTAGGCTGGAAATTTACAACTTTAAGCCAGGCTGAAAAAGGTCTTAAAGGTAATGATTATTATGCAGTCTTTATTATTCCGGAGGATTTCTCTCAAAAATCCTTAAGTGCCAAAATTGGAAAACCGGAGCAGCCAAAGATAATTTATTCATCAAATGACAAGAAAAACTTTATAGGGTCTCAGGTAGATGCTAAAATTGCCTTAGAGCTTAAAGATGAAATCTCTAAAAATATTACTGATGAGTATACAAAAGTAACCTTTGACAATCTGTATGATTTACAGGATGGTCTTAATAAGGCTGCTGACGGAAGCAATGAACTTTATACCGGAATAACTTCAGCAAAAGACGGAAGCGGAGAATTAAAAGATGGCCTTCAGCAGATGAATGACAAAGTGCCTGAGTTGTCAGATGGAGTGTCAAAGCTTTTTACAGGATCTTATAGCTTAAGTAAGGGAATTGTAGACGCTAAGACTGGTGCGTCTCAGCTTAATAAGGGAATAGGATCACTAAATAGTCAGATTCCAGCGCTAACTTCTGGAATCAGCAAATTAAATGATGGCTCTTACAAACTTAAAAGTGCCTTAAAAGATGCCCAAAGTGGCAGCAGCTCATTAAAAGATGGATTAAAAACTGCAAGTGCTGGAGCAAGTTCTATTTACAATGGGATAGTAACTGATACTAAAGACAGCTCCGGTAATCCATTAGGATTAAAAGCAGGAATGAATGCATTTAATTCAGGATTAAAAAACCTGGGTAATGCCATAACAACTACTGAAAATGATCCAAATGGTAATCCGGTAGGATTAAATGAAGGAGCTAAAGCCCTTGACCAGGGAATAAATACATTGAACACTGCGCTGAATACAACTGCAGTTGACAGTAACGGGAATCCCCTGGGAATAAAATCAGGAGCAGCAGGTTTAGCTGCAGGAGCGAAATCAGTTTCAGATGGCGTTAATAAAATGATAACCGGGGTAACAGGTACGCAGACTGGAATTGCAGCAGCTCTTCAGGATTATATAAAGAATCATCCAGAGGCTGCAGGTGACAGCGATATACAAAAGATTTCAGCAATACTTACAGCATCTAATACACCGGAAGCAGCAGCTCAAATATCAGCGCTTAAGACAGGGGCTGAAAATTTAAGTACAGGAGCACAAGGCTTAAGTACCGGGATAACCGCTTTATCAGGAAAGGTTAATTCTTCACTGGTACCTTCATCCGCAAAGCTTGCAGCAGGAACAAGTCAGGTTAGTGCAGTCTTCAGCAGCCAGTTACTGCCGTCATCTGAAAAGCTGACCAGCGGAGTTGCTGCTGTAGGTGATGGAATGGGACAGCTTTCCAAGGGCATAGCAGATGCAGCATCAGGTTCAGCTGTACTAAATGATGGATTAACAGGGATCAACAGCGGTGCATCTGATCTTAATATTGGAATCAGTACTTTATACAGCAAGATGCCGGATTTAAGCAGCGGAATTAATATTCTGTATACAGGTTCCGGTAAATTAGTTAAAGATGGAATGATTCCGCTATATAATGGATCACTAAGCCTTAAAAATGGACTAACATCATTAAAAAACAGTATACCTTCACTTTCAGATGGGGTACAGGAACTCTTCACTGGTTCTGGAAGTTTATATGATGGATTGGTTCAGCTTCAGGATGGTTCAAAAGAGCTTTATGATAAACTACAAGGCGGCAGTAGTGAAATTAACAAAAGTCTTGTTAATGACAGCAGCACTATGGGTAAGTTTGTATCAGATCCGGTTATATTGGATGAAAAGCCAATCAATGCAGTTAAAAACTATGGAACCGGGTTCACTCCATATTTTATACCGCTGTCCTTATGGGTTGGAGCAATAATGATGTTCTTTGTAATTACCGATAAGGTTGACAGTGATATAGAGGCATCATCCGCTTCCATAGCAGCAGGTAAATTTTTATCCTATGGTTTTATTGGAATTCTTCAGGCAGTGCTTGTAAGCACAGTAGTTCTATTATTAGGCTTAAAGCCGCATAATATAGCAGCCTATTTCTTGTTTAATATATTTATGTCCTATGTATTTATAGCAATTATACAAAGTCTTGTATTTTTACTGGGACAGGCAGGAAAACTGTTATCAATAGTGCTTTTAATATTACAGCTTACATCCTGTGCCGGAACATTCCCACTGGAGGTTGTTCCAAAATTCTTTAAAGTAATAAATCCTTATTTGCCGTTTACTTACTGTGTATCTGCTTTAAGGGAAATTATTTCCGGATCAGATAATATGATAGTAATTAAGGATGTTACAATACTTGCAGCAGCACTTGCAGTTTTCTTATTAATTTCTATATTAATGAAAGGCCGTGCAGACAAGATTCAGGAAAAGTTAAAGGAAATGGAAACACAAACAGCATAATTTATAGAGGAGCAGTATAAAATTAAAACTGCTCCTTTGCTTTATCATTTTTTATTCTTCTTTTTCATCAATATACCCCGGTTAATTATTGAAGTGCCATACTTTTGCCGTATGGTATCTACAGTATTTTCTAGTTTATAAATCTTTTCCATGTCATTCTTTTCATCCTTGATCTCAGGAAGCTGAAACATGGATATCTGTTTAGCCCCTGTCTCTTCATCAAATCCACTGATGCTTATTCCAAGCAGCCTCACCTTTAAAACTTCATTCCAATTTTTCTTTAGGAGATCAATTCCTGCAGAATAAATTTCTCTGGTCAGGTTTGTTGCAGGTACTGATTTTTGCCTGGTGATGGTCTGGAAATTAGAATATTTAATATTTATTTGTACGGTGCGGCCTTTCTTTCCATATTTTCGCGCGGACATCCCAATTTCATCTGAAAGCTGCATCAAAACAAGCTTTGCCTGTTCTATATCTGAAATGTCCTTAGACAGCGTAGTAGACCGGCCTATTGATTTCATGTCACCTTGTGAATGAGGCGTAACAGGTGAGGTATCAATGCCGTTAGCAAGCTGAATAATATCAGCTCCTGTTTTGCCCAGCTTTTTTATAATATTATCCCTGCTTGAAAGTGCAAGATCTTCAATAGTTTCAATTCTCATGCTTTGAAGTTTTTGAGCAGTCTGCTTACCAACACCATACATAGATTTAACCGGCAGAGGCCATAACTTCTCCTTAATATCCTTCTTCCAAAGTTCCGTAATGCCTAAAGGCTTTTTCATGTCCGAAGCCATTTTTGACAGGAATTTATTTTCAGATATACCTATTGAACACCATAAGCCCAGTTCGTTTTTGATGCGTTCCTGAATATTTTCTGCGGACTTTTCAGGCTTACCGAAGATTCCTTCACACCCCGTCATGTCCAGCCAGGCTTCATCAATGCTGTTTTGCTCAATAACAGGAGTAAACCTGGAAAATATATTCATGACTTCTCCGGATATCCTTTCATAAAATTTATGATCAGGAGGAATAAGAAGCAGGTTTGGGCAAAGCTTTAGCGCTTCATGAAGAACCATAGTAGTTTTAACTCCAAACTTTCGTGCTTCATAATTTGCAGTTAATATAATTCCTGATCGGTTTTTAGGATCCCCTGCCACTGCAGCAGGTTTGCCGATAATTTCAGGATGACGTGTTTTTTCACAGCTTATGAAAAAGGCATTCATATCTACAAGGAAAATGACTCTCTGCATATTTACACCTACCTGTTTCTCACTTGACTCTTAAAAATATTACTCGCTGTTATTCTCAAGATAAGTATAGCTTTTAAAAGCTGTAAGTTCAAAAAAAATTTAAATAAAGATATGATTTACTGTTTATTGTTATATAATTAAGACAGAATAGATAAAGGAGCAGGAAGAAATGGCAAAATTATTATATCAGGGACATGGAAGTTTCCGCATTACAACAGATGAAAATATTGTAATAGGAGCAAACAATTCTATTCCTATACATATGGCACCGGGTATGCTCTTGATGCAGGGAAAGCTGTAAAATTTACAGCAAAGAATAGGCTGATTGTTAAGGCAGGAGAAGAAATAAAACTTAATTAAAATCGTAATTTAAAGAGTAAAAAAATTTATTTAATAAGGAGCTATTTATGTATAAAGTAGCATGTACAAGCAGTATTTATAGTTTTTCCAAGGATAACAAACCTGTTTTAAACATTAAAAGCGGCGTTGAAGTTTTAATTGAAACCATGGACTGCTTTTCTAATCAGATTCAGACTAAGGAGGATAGGCTGGAAACCATGGACTGGAACCGTGTAAACCCGGCATCCGGGCCTATCTTTATTGAAGGAGCAGAGCCTTATGACACACTGAAAGTTACAATAAAGAAGATTGAAATAAACAATAAGGTAGTTTTGTCTACTGGGGAGAATTTAGGGGTTCTTGGTGGAAAACTT
>JBAXYJ010000081.1:0-11356 GCA_041670885.1 Clostridiaceae bacterium | reverse complement strand
TTTATAAGGTGGAAGTACATCAAAAGAACACTTTTTGTAACGAGAAAAGCGTAGCCATTTGACTACGCTTTATAGATTATTTTTTATTATTAGTTTGGCTGGGGTGTGAACAGTAACAAAAGGTGTTCTATAATTTAATAATGTAACTGATTTGTCATAATTATATTATATGATTATTTATGTTGAATTATAATTATTTTCCTTAAGCTGTATATCATTAAAAATGCTCAAGATGGAGATTTAAAAGGCAGGTTGAATTATGAAAACAGTTGATAAATACATTATTGGCACTATGCTCATTGCTTCTTTATCTATTATTTTATACAGAACATTTGCATTTAAAAGCTATGAGCATAAGATTCTCAAAATATATGTAAATAACAATTTCTATCAGGAGGTTAAATTTGATAAGAATACGGATAAAACTTTTATGATAACCTCAGATTTAGGATGGAACAAGATAGAAATTAAATCTGGAAGAGTTAAGATATTAGATTCAGACTGCTATGAAAAATCCTGTATTAATATGGGGTTTATAGATAATGTTGGCGATTCTATTGTATGTCTTCCTCATAGACTGGTTGTAAAAATAGCGGAAGACGGTAATTTTGCTATAGATGCTATAAACCAAGGAGGTTTCAATGAACATTAAAAAGATGGTATATCTGTCTCTTATGGCAAGTCAGGCTTTACTTCTTTTTATTATAGAAGCCTATATCCCTGTACCCTTGCCTGCCATAGGAGTAAAATTAGGTCTTTCAAATATTATCATACTCTTAGTACTTTATACCTACTCCTACAAAGAAGCTCTAATAGTCCTTTTATTGAAGCTGATATTATCAATGTTTTTCAGCGGCTCACCATCAATGCTTTTATATAGCTTGGCAGGAGGACTTCTAAGCCTCTATTTTATGAATTTGTTTAAAATTATTTTTAAGGATAGCATCAGCATAATAGGTGTAAGTTTAATTGGAGCAGCCTTTCATAATATTGGGCAAATAGCAGCTGCTATAGCTATACATCAAAATCTAAGCATACTTTTTTATCTGCCAATAGTCCTATTATCGTCCATATTTACAGGATTACTAATCGGAGCAGCCGCTAAATTTACATTAGAAAATTTTATAAAAACAAGTGAAAGCGGAGTAAACCATTAGGCTTACTCCGCTTTTTATTATATAATGTTAATAATTTAAATAAATTGGAGGGTATTATGAAAGAGATAAAAAAAGTTTCACTTATTGGTCTGGGGGGAATCGGGGCCTCCTTTGGAGCTAAAATACATAAGTTTGACAGCAGTATGTTACGAATAGCAGCTGACAGCAAAAGAATAGAAAAGTATAAAAATAATGGTATTTATATAAATAATGAAAGAGTAGATTTTAATTATTTTACCCCGGATACCAATATAGAAAAGGCAGATCTGCTTATAATTGCAACTAAATATCAGGGCTTAAAGGATGCAATTGAAGAATCTAAAAATCATGTAAAGGATGATACCATAATAATGTCCCTGCTAAATGGAATAGAAAGCGAGGACATAATTCATAAGTATTATCCAAATAACAAAGTATTATATTCTTTTGTGGTAGGTTCAGATATTGTCAGGGAAAAGGTTAGAATAACCTATGAAAATTTAGGAAACATAACCTTTGGAGACAAAAATAATGAATTTCTCTCTAAGCAGGCTGCTTTAGTTAAGGATTTATTTGATAAATCAGGTGTTCCATACAACATTCCAATTAATATGGAGAAAGCCATGTGGTGCAAGTTTATGTTTAACGTAGGTATAAACCAGTCCTCTGCTGTTTTAGAAGCTCCCTATGGAGTATTTAAAGAAATCCCTGAGTCCAGGGAAGTTATGAAAGCCTTAATGAATGAAGTAGTTCAAATTTCAGTTAAAGCTGGAGTTAACTTAAGCTCTGAGGATATGGACTTATTTCTAAATAAAACACTTCCTTCCTTAAGTGCCAGAGGAAAAACATCAATGCTTCAGGATATTGAGGCAGGAAGAAAAACAGAAGTTGAGATGTTTGCTAAAACAGTTGTTAATATGGGAATTAAATATAATATTCCAACACCTGTAAACCAAGTCTTTTATAATATGATAAGAACAAAAGAACAAATAAAAATTTAATTGTAAACTATTTAATGTTTTTAAGTTGACAATCAATCCTCCCTGTTGTAATATTTTGTTATACAATTATATAACTTGGAGGTTATTATGAAACTTAAAACTAAAGATATGATTCTTGTTGGAATTTTTGCAGCTCTTGCGGTAGTAGGAGCAAAAATATCAATACCCATACCGCCTGTTCCTGTTACTCTTCAGTTATTTGTATGCTGCTTTGCAGGTATGCTTTTAGGATCAAGACTGGGCCTTTTATCTCAGGTAGTTTATATATTACTTGGCCTTGTAGGCTTACCGGTATTTGCAGGAGCTTCTTCTGGTCCTGCTTATATACTGTCCCCTACCTTTGGTTATGTAATAGGCTTTGCGTTAGCTGCTTACACCGTAGGAAAAGTATCTGAAAAAAGCAGAAATTTTAATATTAGAATCGCTGCTCTTTCAGTTTATTCCGGTATTGCAGTTACTTACCTCATAGGAGTTCCCTATATGTATTTTATAATAAAGCTATATATGGGGAAAAACATAACTGTAATGTATGCAATAGAAAAAGGACTGCTCCCTTTTATAGTTAAGGATATTTTACTTGGAGCATTACTTACAATAACAGCTGCAGCTGCTGTCCCTGCCCTAATAAAATCAGGATTATATAAAAAATCTGCTAATTCTGGTTCTTCTCAGAAATCTTAAGTTTCCGGGGGCATAATTAACAACACTTATTTTATTATATTATATTATATTATAGAAAAAAGCCGCTGATCAGCGGCTTTAACTATAACTTCCTATTCCTCGGACAGATACTTCCCCTGATATTATTTTATCTTTTTCGCCATTCTTATGCTCAATTATCAGGGCTCCATCTTTGTCTATATCAATTGCCTTTCCCACAGCTTCTTTACCATTTTTTATTATTTTCACATTTTTTCCTATAAGTGATGAATTATCTCTGCATATAGAAACTGTTTTGCTGTAATCACCCTTTAAAAATTCATCATATAAATTTTCAAAATTATTTAAAAGACCTGAGAGCAGTATTCTTCTGTCTATATGCTTTCCCTTTTCAATCAGCAGTGATGTAGCCTTATCTTTTAAATCCTCTGGAATATCATCAGTATTTAGATTAACATTTATACCTATCCCGATTACAATATAATTTATTCTGTTTATTTCACCGCTCATTTCCGTCAGAATTCCGCATACTTTTTTGCCATTTATGACTATATCATTAGGCCATTTAACCTGACACTCTATTCCTATATCCTTAAGTGCCAAAAGTACTGCTGCTGCCCCAATGCTGGTAATCTTTGGTGCCTTTTCCATATCTATGTCGGGCTTTAAAATAATTGACACAAATATTCCCTTATAAAGAGGAGATGTCCACGTTCTTCCAAGTCTTCCTCTCCCCTTTAGCTGCTCCTCACCTACTACTGCTGTGCCCTCCGATTCAACATCTGCTATTCTCTTACACTCTGAATTAGTTGAATCTATGGATTTCTTATATATAATTTTTTTTCCTATTCTATTTGTCTTCAAATATGCTCGTATCTCTTCATAAGTTAAAATATCAGGAGAGCCTATCAGCTTATAGCCTCTTCTTGAAACTGATTCAATTTGGTATCCATCATTTTTAAGAGAATTTATATACTTCCAAACAGAAGCTCTTGTTATATTTAACTTACTGCTTATTTCTTCGCCGGATATAAATTTATTCTCATTATCTTTCAGATATTTTAATATTACTTCCTTCATTTTTAACAACTCCTCAATTTATATAGTACATAAATTTTAAAATAATGCAAATATTATAATAGGGAGGTGATAAAGTGGCTAAAAAAGGAACAAAAAGGCCATCAGAAAATGAGAATACTCCGGTACAGATGAGAGAGAAAAATAAGAAAGGAAATGAAAATCAACCGGTAGAAACAAAAAAATAATGTTAGTAATATTTTATAACGTTTTATTTGCTGTTTTAGCACAAAATGGAGATACCATATAAATAAAAATGCATAACCTTAGTTATGCATTTTTTATCAACTTCTTTTTATTTCATTTATTAGCTCTTTCTTTGCCGATTCCTCCGCCCTGCCCGTCAAAACCTGCTGTATTCTTAATCATTTTTTCTTTATATTATTATATAAAATGCTGCAGCCAATGAAAATAAGAATTACAGCAAATAGTATCTTTGAATTAAAATACTTATAAATATCCTTATAGAACATGGATAGATATTGAAATATAGAAACTGCTGTAAGGACAAATACAGGAATCAAAAGTCCTCCTTTTTTTTCTCCGAATAAATATAACTGAAATAATCCAATAGCTACAGACAGAGTATATATAGGATAAGTGTAGCCTGAAAAATTCCATTTAGTAAATGTTTCAAATATAAACAGGAGCCCAAGCACAGTAAGTATCCCTCCGGGAACTAATATGCCCGGATCCTTTCTGCTGTTAAAATAGCTTATCTCAAAGGATAAACCTAAAGCAAGAACTATATAAGGCCAAAGATTAGATGCACTGATAAATTCATATCCGAAAATTGAGTTTATTAAAAATATAACTCCTAAAATAATAAATAGAAAACCCCAAATTACTTTCCCTTTCATATAATCACTCCTAATCAAATTTACATATATCATTAATATATTATAACATATTTACATTAATGTAAATTAAGGAAATTTCAAAATTAATCTCCAATATTTAATTTCCTTAATTTTACTTTATTTTAATATTATATATATTAAATAACTGAATTAAAAAAATATTTTTTTGTAAAGGTTTCCACATCTTTATTGTTTTGTTGAAATTCGATACAATATATTTACATATTCTTTACACAAACAGAAGAGAGGCGGAAAGATATGGATGTTGATAATTTAATATTATTTCAAAGAGAAAGAGACAAAAGTATTTTAAAAACACAGCATTTGGAAGGTCAATCCCTGCTGACAAAAAAAATACTGGCTTTTCAAGTCTCTATCGGAGAATTGGCTGCTGAAACTAACTGTTATAATTTCTGGAGTGAAAGCAAGAAAACGGATAAAGATTTAATACTTACCAAGTATATTAAATCTTTAAGATCTTTAGTGTCCATTGGGGTAGAAAAGAATTTTTCAGAGCTTACAATAGAAGATAAAGAATTGGATTTGGAAGTTACTGAACAATTTTTAAATCTTTTTATTGACACTAACGATTTGATTGTTTGTTCCTCAAAAGATAATTACATAACACTGCTGGAAGATTTTTTTTGTCTAGGTAGGTCATTAGGGTTAGATGACAACATAATAAAGAGAAATTATATAGGACAATACTCTAACTAAAGCTGCATATGCAGCTTTTTTATTTTCAGGAAATTGCATAATTACCTTTTGGCTGGCTTTTCAGTTTAAAAATAACGAATTATTAACGTTTTTCAAATTCCCTCATTTTGAGAAACTGATTATTTTCGTAAAATTATATATTTAATATTTTTGGTTAAACTAAGCATAGGAGTGTGATAAAATGCTTGGTTTAATTTTTTCCATTTTAGCTGGAGTCTGTATGAGTCTTCAGGGAGTTTTAAACACCAGGGCCTCAGAAAAAATAGGTCTTACTGAAACGAATATGCTGGTTCAGCTTTCAGGACTCGCTCTAACCATATTAATTTTTATTTTTTTCAGCAGGGGCAATTTAAAAAAACTGGAAACCATTAATAAAATATATTTATTAGGAGGTATCCTTGGCGTAATAATCATATATGCAGTTATGATAGGAATAGAAAAGATGGGAACTACCTTTGCCATATCCACCATTCTTATAGCTCAGCTGTCCTCAGCTGCCATTATAGATGCCTTTGCATTATTTGGAGCTAAGTACACTCCCTTTAGTTTAACAAAAATTATTGGGGTTATCGTCATGATAGCAGGCATTGTAATTTTCAAGTGGAAAGGATAGAGTAAATTTTTATTAAAAAATCCGAAACAATGCCCATATCTAGTAATATAATATAATGTAACAATTTTTGGGTATTTATATGTTTAGAATTAGCAATAAACTAGATAAAAACATAAAATGGCTTATTAAGCAGGATTATTACGAAAAGTACAGAGTACTTATATCCTGTAATTCATTGATTGATAAGACAGCAGAAAGAGTACTTATACTAAAGGGACAGATCATATACAAGCTTACTTATTCTAATATAATATGTGCTAAGCTTAGCAAAAATTCTCTGCTTAGATTAATTGAGTACCCCTCTGTAAGTTATATCATGCTGGATGAAAGTGTAAATTTACCTTCATATATTAAGTATAAAGGCATGGTGTCTTCAGTAAATATTGAGTCTGATTTAACAGGTCAGGGTGTAACCATTGGTATAATAGACAGCGGAGTATTTCCTCATAAAGATTTATCCTTCCCTAAAAATAAAATTATAGGATTTTTAGACATTGTAAATGATTATAAATTTCCTTATGATGACTCAGGGCATGGGACTTTAATCTCCGGAATAATAAGCTCCTCAGGCTATTCCTCCAAGGGAAAATTCAAAGGAATTGCACCTGGTGCAGATATATTTATGATAAAAGCCTTCAGCAGCAATAACAAATCATTTGTTTCATGTATCCTATACTCTATTGAATATCTTATTAAGAATTCAGAGGAATTTGGTATAAAAATAATTTTAATGCCCTTTCAAATAAGTAACAGCTGTATAACTGCAGCCTTTAGTTTACTATTTAATATGGCCTGTCATATGGGAATTTCAATAATAGCTTCATCCGGAGAAAATGGCACATCTAAAGACTCCATAACAGGATTTTCTTTGCTGGAAAATTGTATAACAGTAGGGGGCTTTGATACTTTAAATAATGATATTTATAAAGATTCTTCAGGAGGGAACTCTAGAATAAAAAAGCCTGAATTTATAGCTCCCTGTTCCGGATTATCCTCTTTAAACAGCAGCATAAAATATATTCCTGAGAGAAACGGGAAAAGATTATTTCCTGAACCCTTAAAAGAAGGTTATTCCTCATTTTCCGGTATATCCTTATCATCAGCATATACAGCTGCCCTGACAGCACTGCTGCTTGAAAAAAATAAAAGCCTTCAGACAGATGATATAAAATCTCTGCTTAAGGCTTCCTGTAAAATAATTAATTTGCCTAAATACCTTCAAGGTGAAGGCATTATTAATAACATTTCACGGTAAACTCTATTTTAAATATTTTAATGGGTTTACTGCAGTGCCATTTAACCTGACTTCAAAATGAACATGAGGTCCTGTACTATGTCCTGTAGAACCAACGTACCCTATCAGCTGTCCTCTTTTAACCTTCTGTCCTGCTTTGACTACCATTTTGCTGGTATGTCCGTAAAGTGTTTCAATTCCGCTGCCATGGCTTAATTTAATAAGATTGCCGTATCCTCCGCTGTCCCAGGATGCACTCTCTACAGTACCATCTGCTGCCGCATATATGGGAGTGCCTATACTGGCTCCTATATCTATCCCTTTATGAAGTTTTCCCCATCTATACCCAAAGTAGGAGGATATACCCCCTCTTGATGGTTTTGTAAGGAAGGCTATTCCTGCTGAAATAGGATTTTTCGTACCTACTGCTACTACTTTATCAATAGATTTATTTATCACTCTGGTGCTCCCTGCATTTGATGACAATACATCTCCATTTTCCATAGTGATAAGTTTATCTACTTCTTTAAGACCTGATTTCCCGTATTGCTTAGTAACAATAGTCCCTACAACATAATCATTTGTCCATATAGTTCTGGTTGATGGACTAATTTTTACGTTTTCCGTTTTAGTTCCGCTGAAGCTTATTTTTATAAGGTTATTATTATTGTTTCTTTTAATTATATCTTCAATTACCAGGTCACCCTCCCTTATTACAGATAAGGGATACATAGCTTTATTATATGTAATCTGACTTAAAATCTTAATCTCCCTGATGTCCTTAAGACCACTATTTTTTGTATAATATTTTGATACTCCCTGAATTATCTTATTTCCTTCTTCTTCATTTTCTACAGCTGCTATTTCCTTACCGTCAATAAGCAGCGCTGCAGCCTCTACCTTTATATCTGAGCTTTGAAGCAAAATTTTTTCTGCTTCAGTTTTATTTAAAATCATATCCTCTGATACTTTTACTCTTTTAAGCTGAAATTCATCGGTTAAATCGTAAGTTTTATATGCATCTTGGATGTAGTTTACTAAATCTTCTTTTGCTGCTTGGTATTCTGCTTTGCTTCTTACATAACCTATTGTCTTGCCATCCTTTAAAACGGCCAGGGCATTTGGTCTTATAACCCGATAATTTAAAGTACAATAAGAAACTGTTGCAGCTATTACTATTGCAGCCATCTCTTTTTTATACTTTATGAGTTTCAAATTTATCACACTCCTTGCATATTCTTATAGTTTAACCTATTAAGAAAATATTATCAACCCATCTTATTTTTAATGAACTTTGATTTGTTAGCTTATTTCTTATCTGATATAATGAGTGTACAATAAAAAAAGAGGATGATTAAATGAGTACATATAAATTCAAAAACTCCAGCACCAGCTATACTATGATTAATAATGTTTTTATAGATAATTACATGTCGAAGGCCAGAGGAGAATTCATAAAAGTTTATATCCTGGGCCTTAGATTTATGAGCTCCGGAGAACTTGGAATATCTTCAGAAATAATTGCCTCAAACCTGAACTTACTGGAAACAGATGTGCTTAATGCATGGAACTACTGGGCAGAGGAGGGAATTATTAATTTTAAAAAATTAGATAATATGGGTAACTACGATATAGAGTTTTTAGAATTAACTCCGGAAGCTGAAAGCAAATCAAAAGTTGATATAGTTGAAGAGCTGTCAGACATCAAGGTAAAAGATTTACTGAAAAGTATTGAAAAGTTACTTGGCCGAATGCTTTCTCCTAAAGAGGTAAGTCTTTATCTTTCATTTATGAAAGACTTTGATTTTTCCCCTGAAGTAATAGTTCTATTAGTTGATTATTGTATATCAAAAGGTAAAAACGATTCCAGATATATAGAAAAGATAGCCATGTCATGGAATGACAGCAATATTAAATCTTTGGAGGATGCTCAAAGCTATATTAAGTTCCACGAGGATAAATGGATTAATATAAGAAAGATTCTAACCTACTTAGGCATTCAGGGAACAGAGGTAATGAAGCCTCAGGAAGAAATGATCACAAAATGGCTGGTTACTTATAAATTCCCGCTGGATGTTATTTTTAAAGCCTGTGATATTTGCTTTCAGAGAATTAACAAAACGGAATTTAAATATATTGACTCAATCTTAAAAAACTGGTTCGAATCCGGTATTAAATCAACTCAGGATGTAGATATCAAAAATACATCCTCCTTTAAGAAGGAAAAGAGAAGCCCCTATGGTGATTATAAGCAGAAAGAATATGATATTAAGGACATAGAGAAAAAGCTGTTAGGATGGGATAAAGATGATTAAGGAGTATTTAGAAAAGATAAATAGCGTTTATAGCGATATAAGAAGTAAAAACAAAAGTCAGCTTAGAGAGAGGCGTGAGGAAATAGATTCTAAACTTCCAAAAGTATCTGAAATAGAGAGAAAAATAGGAAGACTGTCAGTAGAATTATCCATATCTGCAATCAGAGGAAATACTGTTACGGATAAGGACTTTTCTGAACTAAAAGAAAAAATAACTTCATTAAGGGCGGAGAAATATGAACTTCTTGTATCTAATGGCTACTCCATGGACTACTTAGAACTAAAATACGATTGCCATTTATGTAAGGATACAGGCTATGTAGGTAATAAAAGATGCCCCTGTTATAAGGAAAAGATATCAAAGCTTTACCTTAAGGATTCAAATCTGAATAAGATTCTTGATAAAAACAGCTTTAAGAATTTTTCTCTAAGCTTCTACGGCAGTGAAAACTCAGGATATGAAAAGGATTCTCCAAGAAAGAATATGGAAAAGGTTCTGTCATCCTGTTATAAATTCATAGAAGAATTCCCGGATTCAAATGAGAACTTACTGTTCTATGGTACCCCGGGTACAGGTAAGACTCATCTTTCCCACGCCATAGCAGCAGAACTTTTAAAGGCCGGATATTTCATATTATATAAGACCAGTGAAGATTTGATACAGGACCTTAGAGATATTAGGTTTAATAAAGATAAGTATCGTGAGGAAGTTTTAGAATACTCTGATCTTCTAATAATAGATGATTTTGGAACTGAAGAAAATAATGATTTTTCAAGAGCTGAATTTTTCAACCTTTTAAACAAAAGGTTATTAAATGAAAAAAAGCTTATTATATCTACTAATCTGGAACTGGAGAATATTCTTAAAAATTACAATGACAGAATAACCTCCAGACTACTGGGGAATTTCACAATTTGTAAATTCTATGGTGATGATATAAGGGTTAAGAAAAATATTCACAAAATAAAAAAGTAGCTTATAAAAGCTACTTTTTTGGCGACCCGGAAGGGTATCGAACCCTCGACCTCCGGCGTGACAGGCCGGCACTCTAACCAGCTGAGCCACCGGGCCAGACTTGGTGGGAACAACAGGGCTCGAACCTGTGACCCTCTGCTTGTAAGGCAGATGCTCTCCCAGCTGAGCTATGCTCCCATAAATATGGTGACCCCTACGGGACTTGAACCCATGTTACCACCGTGAAAGGGTGGTGTCTTAACCGCTTGACCAAGGGGCCTAACATGGAGCTGGCAATAGGAGTCGAACCTACAACCTGCTGATTACAAATCAGCTGCTCTGCCATTGAGCCATGCCAGCATAAAAATATGGCGACCCGGAAGGGTATCGAACCCTCGACCTCCGGCGTGACAGGCCGGCACTCTAACCAGCTGAGCCACCGGGCCGCATTTGTGGTGGGAACAACAGGGCTCGAACCTGTGACCCTCTGCTTGTAAGGCAGATGCTCTCCCAGCTGAGCTATGCTCCCACATAGTGGTGACCCCTACGGGACTTGAACCCATGTTACCACCGTGAAAGGGTGGTGTCTTAACCACTTGACCAAGGGGCCATATTAGTTTAAATAAGTCGGTTAACCCGACATAGAATATAATACATAAATTTAGCCTGACTGTCAACAACTTTTTTAATTATTTTTAATTTTTGACAAAGAGACTAAGGCACAGCCCTCTACTGCACTCATTTTATTTTCTTCAGCAAACTTGATAATTTCAGGGCTTTCTGCTCCC
>JBAXYJ010000080.1:0-11401 GCA_041670885.1 Clostridiaceae bacterium | reverse complement strand
TTTTCTCCCTTATAAGTACTCTGTATTTTTTTAATCAAATCTGTATAGTCATTTCTGTACCCATCATAAATAAAAACAGGGGCTATTATAAATCCCAGCTTATATCCTGCCTTTAGTATCTTTTCAGATGCTTTTAGTCTTTCTTCCAGGCTTGGAGTAAGATGCTCATATTTTTTAATAATATGAGCCGGGTTTATGCTGAAGCGGATTGTAGTTTTTTTATTTCCAACAGTAAGCAAAGAATCTACGTCAGTATATTTTGTGACAAATCTAAATTCTATATTATCATAATCTTTAAAAGCAATTATTGTATCCCTTAAGGAATTAGTGTAGGGCTCTATTGGTATGGGGTCTGAAAAAGCTGAGGCTTCAAAAGAGGTTTTATCTCTTTCCTTTGATATATCCACAGCATTTTTAATGATCTCATTATTATTAACATATACCTTAATATAGGGCTTATCACCCATTCTTGTATTTAGATAACAATACTCACACATACCGCTGCAGCCGGAGACAAGAGGAAGCTGAAAATCTGCTGAAGGTTTGCAGCTTTCAAATTTATTGCCTTTCTTTATTCCAAGAATCAATGTTTTTTTACCTTCTCTGTATCTTTCTGCTTTATTTTCACTGCTGTAGGTTATATTTGCCCTTTTCTGAATTATGATTTCTTTATTTTCTTTTTTAAACCTGTCATATAGGTTCTTACCCATTTGGTAATCAAGAGCTTTTTCTTCAATAATAATTTTTTCCGGTTTAAACATAATACCACCTCAGTAATATTATGTTTATATTACGATAAAATAAACTTATCTATTGCATAAAAAACTCCATCTTCATTGTTAGACCCCGTAATATATTTTGCTGCACTTTTTACTTCATCCTCTGCGTTTCCCATGGCTATGCCAAGACCTGCCCTTTTAATCATGGATAAATCATTTTCATTATCACCCATTACTGCTACCTGATTAAGCCCAATACCTAAATACTTTGCCAAGCTTTCTACAGCTTCTCCCTTTGATATACCCTTTTCCATAACTTCAACATTACACTTAGAGGAGGAAACCACCTCTAATCCACTTAGCTTTTTCAGTTCTTCCTTAACCTTTAATATTTTTTTCTCATCTTCATTTATCAATATGCATTTTAAAAATTCACCATTATAATTTTTTAATATTTCATCAAAATTTTTAAGAATATTAATTTTCATTCTATTTTTTTCAGGAATAATCTGATTAAATTTTGAAATAAGCAGGGAAGAGTACTCTAATTTTTCTGTATAAATATCCTTAGGGCCATGAAACTGAGAGTAAAATCCATTTTCTTTTAGTGTCTTTATTATATTTACTGCATTTTCCTTTGATAAGGGTTTGCTGTATATTACCCCTCTGCCTTTTTCATAAATATAAGCTCCGTTTGAAGCTATTATTGGCAGATCCTGGCCTATAAGATCTGCAAAATATCCAGCATTCACATAAGGTCTTCCTGTGGAAACTGCAACTTTTATATTATTTTCAATAAGTCTTTTTATACCCTCCTTGTTTTTATCTGATACTTCCTTATTATCATTTAGAAGTGTTCCATCCATATCAAGACAGACTAATTTGTAATTTATAATAACACCTTCTTATCTTTTGAATATTGCATACTGACATTAGGCTTACTTTTACTCTAAAACATCAAATTACGTAATTCCATTATCTTAATATTTTATCTAAATAGTATTTTATTAAACCTTTCTCCTTTCTTATTTTACATTCCATAAATTTATATATCTGCTTTTTATCTATTTCAATTTTTTTATTACCAAATGCTTCACTGCAGTAGCTTTTTGATAATATTATCATATTATCTCCTAATTCCTTATCCCTTATTCTTTCTGCATATTCTAAAAATCCTTCAGTTTCTCCCTTTTTAATCCCTAATCTTCTAAGTCTTTTTAAAGAATAAAACATTAATGGAATTATGCTTTTACTATTTATAAGTTTTCTTTTCCTGATAAGCATAAATAATATTTTAGAAAGTACTATCAATAAAAATGAAGATACTATCAATAGGATAATAAATGTATTTTTACTAATACTCCAAGTCTTTTCAGATTTACCCTGCTGAGAACTTTTGCTGGTGTTTTCGTTCTTTGTATTATTTTTTTTAGTTACATTAGCACCAGTTTCAGTCTTCGGCTTATTTACATCCACTATACTATTCTGATAGGCTGATGGGGATGGATCTGCAATAAGCCACATATCATCGTTTGTCAAATTTACCTCAACCCAGGCATGGGCCATATTATTTGTAACTATTGAACTGCCGGTTTGTTTGTATCCCTCCACATATATGGCCGGAACATCAGCAATTCTGCACATTATGGCTAAGGCCGAAGCAAAATATGTGCAGTAGCCCTGCTTTTCTTTAAACAAAAAATTATCAACAAAGTCAGCTCCTTCCGGCAGCTCTTTAGTATTTAATGTATATTTGTAATTTTGCTCTAAGTATTTTTTCAAACAGACTACCTTGTCATAATCAGAAACTGCCTTGTTTTTTTCAATAATATCACGAACCAGACGAAATACCTCTTCAGGAACAGTATCCGGAACCTGAAGATAATTTTCCGGCATTTTATTTGTACTAATTCCATTTGTTTTAAGACCCTTATAGTCGTCTATCAGTTTAATTCCATCATAGAAGGATACAGTATATTCAGTATTATAAGGCTTTTCTCTTAAAAAGCAGCCATAGCTGTCTGCAAAAACCTGTTTGCCCTCATTATCTACTTTAATTGAAGCAGGCGGTGCAAATACAGTTGATGTAGTAAGTCCTATAGGCTTTATTCTTACAGTAGCTATACTATTCTTTATTAATTCCTTGCTGTAGATTATGTTTTGGTTATCATTTCTATATGAATTAATTTTTGAAAGCCAGCTGCTGCCGGTATAATAATCTTTAATGTTTCCTCTTAAATAGAGATAATTTTGTCCATATACTTCAAAAGCCTTACTGTTATCAGGCTTAATCGGTCCTCCAAGAGAAGTATTGCTGTCATTATATCCTGAATAAGAAATATTATATTTTTCAGAAACTGTAGGATTTTTTGCTGTTTTCTTTTCATATTTATTACGAAAATATGAATAGGAATCACTAGTTAACTTTCCGTTATATTCTTTTGGCATGATTCTTACAATTGATGAGAATATAACAGCTAACAAAATTCCATATATAAGCACACCAAAAATGGATGTCTTTACCTTAACATCTTTTTTTCTGAATGTCTTTTTATTTTTAATATAACTGATAACAACAAATGTGAATACATTAAGAAATGTATATTTAAAAATATATTCTATTACCTCTTTAGTATAGCCTGTGTACCATAGGAAAAGCACAAAGGAAAGGGTTAAAACAGGAATGGATATATATAATCCCCTGCTATATAAAAAGAGAGCAATAATAATAAGAGGTATGATTATTATAAGTATAATATATAAGTTTTTAAAACTTATTGCCTGATCATTAGATATATTATTATTTATAATATTAAAATCATAAATTACTCTGCTCATAATCCAAGCTCTGTTGATAAAAATATAACAAGCTGATGATATAAGCATTATGGACAAAAGCGTTACTTTAATCCATGTTTTTTTTATGCCATATTTAAGCAGCAAAAAAATAAGCACAGCAATAAGGACATAGCTAAAGGATATACGATAGTCAAAATCTAATACAGCATAAGAAAATTTCATTAAGTTAAAAGCAAAAAGAAAATTAATAAATACAAGCAGAATATATATTATATCTTCTTTAAATTCTTCCATAATTACTCCTCAATTAAAAGAGCCTTGCTGCTAAAGCAGTTTACCATCTCTTTTTCAACATCCCTTATATATGGCATATAGGCAGCATCTGCTAAATAGAACAAATTAATCATATTTGATATATCTTTTATACCATTTATAAAGATCTTATCTATCTGCAGAGTGAAAACTCCCACCCATTTATTATCCTGATAATACTCATCATAGCTTTTTATAAAATCGATTATACTTTTTGTTCCCCTGCTTTTATTATCTAAGAAATAATCTAAAAGCTGCTGGAAATCAACCATATCCCTTAATACAATATCCTGATTTTTTTCATTGCTTATCAGGACATGAACTCTTATACCTTCATTTATAAAATAATTAGCAACGGATAAAAAATAGGATACTAATTCTTCTTCCATATCCTTTGAAGCGTCCATATAATTATTTTTAATATTCATATCAAGTATCAGAAGCACATCATTTACAGATACATTATCATTATTTTTAGAATAAAGCTCTCCTTTTTTTGCTGTTACCTTCCAGTGAATTTTTTTAAGGCTTTCTCCCATCTGGTACTTTCTAATATCTTTATATTTATGGATATCAGAATTTCTGGAATCTATAGAATAATTCTCCTTGTATATATCCCTTCCTCCGCTGTTTAGTTCTGATATTTTATATATTTGGGGATATACATAAACCAGTATGTCTTTATTTATATTTTTTTTATACTTTACAATATTAAAAAAATCTCTAAGCTCTAAAGATATACTTCCAATATTATACCTGCCCCTTTTTATAAATTTAATCCTGCTTTTATTCCATTTAGCAGCATCAGGATTCAAGTTAAATAGACAGCCCTTATAATTACTGTCTAATTCCTTTATGGAATTATTAGTGTAATGAACATACGGTACCGGCATATACCCTTTATTATTTAATATTTCAGTTATCTCTCCCTGCTCTTTTCTGCTGAATGTATTTTTATCAGTTTTTAACTTTACATCTATATTTCTGCTGTTAATATAAAGAAAAATAAATGATATAATAAATGGAATAATCAATGTATAGAAAATAGCATATGGCAGATCCCCTCCTTCTAAGTAAGCAAATATAAAGGAGAAAATAATAAACAGTATATAAATTTTATTAACCTTTATCATTTTACCACCTTAGGGACGATAATCGTTCTTAATATATCATTTATCACGGTTCTACTTTCCATTTTTTCTCCCTTAGCTTCCCTTGAAAGTATCAACCTGTGAGATAGGGCATATGGAGCTGCCTCCTTAACATCCTCAGGAATAACGTATCTTCTGCCATTAAACAGGGCATTTACCTGAGAAATTCTCATAAGAGCCATAGTTCCTCGTGTACTTACTCCCAGCCTGATCATTTTATTTTCCCTGGTAGCATTGCATATTTTTATAATGTAATCATATATTTCATCCTTTACAAAAACTTCTGCTGCCTCTTTTCTCAGCTGGAATAGATCCTCTTTTGATGCAACAGGAGAAATAAATTTAATAGGATTTTTATCCTTATATGAAATAAGAAATTTTTTTTCATCCTTATTATTTAAATATCCTATGCTGACCTTCATAATAAATCTGTCAAGAAGTGCCTCAGGGAGTATGTAAGTTCCCTCATATTCAACAGGATTTAATGTGGCTAAAACCATAAAGGGCTCTTCTATCGGATAGTTAGTATTGCCTTCACTTATTTCCTTTTCCTCCATAGCTTGAAGAAGAGCAGACTGGGTTTTCGGGCTGGTTCTATTTATTTCATCTGCTAAAACAATGTTGGAAAATATCGGGCCCTTTTTAAACTCAAATTCAAAACTCTTTTGATTAAATACAGAAACTCCTGTTATGTCAGAAGGAAGCAGGTCAGGAGTAAACTGAATTCTGGAAAAAGAAAGGTTAAAGCACTTTGCAATTGCCTTAACCATCGTTGTTTTGCCCACACCGGGCACGTCCTCAATAAGAACGTGTCCTCCTGCTACTATTCCCTTTAGAATGTTTGTAGTTTCAAATCTTTTTCCTATTATTACCTGATCAATATTTACTGCAAGTTTATTAATAAGCTCCTCACTACTCATAATATACCTCTCTTATTCTATAGTCTGATCACCTGTTACTTATGGTGTCACTGTAGTTACTGTAGATGTTTCTGCTGGTACTGTAGGTGTCACTACCGGCGGCAGGGTTACCTTTTTAGTTCCAATTGACTTTATTCCTTTTACCGGCTCATAAGTATCGCTATAAACAAGTTCTGTTTTAATTATTTTACTATTTTCAATTGTGTTTTTATATACCTTAACTTTATGCCCATCTGATGCTTTTTTAATTATGCTTTCTTTTCCTTCTTCCAGAGTATTATCCTTTTTTATTGTATAGGAAGTTGGTATTGTTGTGCTCTGTGAAGTAAAAGTATAAGTATATTTTTTCTCTGTGCTTGCTGAATATATACTGAAATATATGTTCCTGTTAACTGCATAACCTCTTATATATATAGGACTATTAAAAGAATTTGTAAATTTAAAATCAAGATAAGGACTTGCAACAGTTGCATCCATCCCTAATTTTACATAGCTGGAGGGCAAGCTATGATGATGCCTTTCAGCAACTTTCAGATTTGCTTTTAATACTGAATTATAAAGAGTTGTAGCAATTTGGCAGACGCCGCCGCCATAATCCATCTCATGTTCGTTATTGATTATAACCGGTGCTAACTTATATCCCTTATCCGGTGTAGTACTGCCAATTGTATTATTAAAGCTAAAGGTTTCTCCAGGCATTAGAACCGTACCATTTATAGCTGCTGCTGCCACCTTAAGATTAGTAGCTCTTCCAGAGGAACTGGTAGCAAAACTAGTTGAAAATGTAGAAATTAAGGTGTTTATCTTTTCTAAATCCTGTTTTGTTTTCTTTGGAGCTGTCTCCTGTACCTTAGCTTCAATTTTTGTTTCCATCTCATCAGTGTTGCCATTTATTTTAGTTTTTATTTCATTTACCAAAACATTTTCATCTATTTTATATCCTATCTGGCTTTCAGTTATCTGAAACTTTTCTCCTCCAATATAGGATATTGCTGCTTCCTTTGGTGATTTTGTTATCTCACTATTTATTTTATCTCCCAGTTCTTTTACTTTACTCTGATCATAGGTAAGAGTTAATTCGAAATTTTTACTGCCTTTCCCTTTTATCAATTTGTACTTTTTAATTATTCCTGAATCTTTCCCATAAGATAAGGCTTTTAAAAGTGTATCCTCTTCATTAAATTTCATATTAAGATCTTTATAACTTAAAGTGTATGTCTTTCCAGATGCAGTAACTGTAATTTTTTTATCTTGTAATTTATTAATTATATTACTATTAATATATGTTTTTGCATCATTTAAGGATTTACCTGATAAATCAACATTGTTAATTTTTACACCAGGATAAATAAGGTTGTCCCAACTTTTTACCTTATTACTTAATAAAAATAAAGGGATTGATACTACTAAGATTAAAATAATTAGTGCAGTTGATATTATAGTTGTTTTCTTTTTCATTAAAGTTATACCTCCTTAGGCTACCCATATAATTATACTATATTTTAATAATATTTAATATATTTCAATAAATATTAAGTTATTCTATTACAGCAGAATGGTCTAAGATATTCTGACATTATATTACATTATAACTAGATATTATGCAACAATTTTAGAGATAAATTATTTTTTCAATATTTAGCCAGCTATGCTAATATATAATATGAGGTGATAATTATGAATTTAAATAAAAATGTTTTGGAAAATATTTTAATGGATATTCTTAAAATTCCCAGTCCTACTGGCTATACGAAAGATGTTACAAATTATATTAGAAATCTATTAGAAAAATATCAGGTTAAATATATTCAAACAAATAAAGGAGCTATTTCGGTTTGCTTAGCCGGTGAAAGCATAGAAGAAAAAACAGTAACAGCCCACATTGATACTCTGGGTGCTATGGTAAAAGAGATAAAGGATACCGGCAGGCTAAGCATTACCCCTATAGGGAGTTATATGATGAATGCAATAGAAGGTGAAGACTGCACAATTCATACTTTTTCAGATAAAATATATACTGGAACAGTACAAACTATAAAGCCCTCTGTCCATATCAGCGGAGATGAGGCCAGGGATCTTAAAAGGTCACCTGAAAATATGGAACTGATATTAGATGAAAAGGTATTTTCAAAGGAAGATGTCTCAGCTCTTGGAATAAATGTAGGAGATTTTATTTCCTTTGATACTAAGACAAAAATTACAGAAAATGGATTTGTTAAAAGCAGATATTTAGATGATAAAGCTTCTGCTGCCATACTTCTTTATACTATTATTTATATAAAGGAAAACAAAATTAATCTTCCATATACAACCAATTTTTTCTTTAGTAATCTGGAAGAAGTCGGTATTGGCGGCTCATCAAATATATCTTCACTTACAAAGGAATTTGTAGCAGTTGATATGGGTGCACCAGGACCAAATCAAAATTCTACAGAATATGCTGTTTCAATTTGTGCTAAAGATTCATCAGGTCCTTTTAATCTGGAGCTTAGGAAAAAGCTTACTGATATTGCAGAAAGAGAGGGCATAGACTATAGAATCGACATTTATCCTCACTACTCCTCAGATGCATCTGCTGCTCTCCATGCAGGATATGATATAAAAACTGCTCTTATAGGGCCGGGAGTTTTTGCCTCACATGCATATGAGAGAACCCATATGGATTCCATAATAAATACATTCAAATTACTGATAGAATACTTAAAACAAAAATAAGCCCTAAGGCTTATTTGGGAAATTGCTTAATTACATTTAGGCTGGTTAAGCAATTTCTTTATTCTTTGAATATTTCTTTTATTGATATTTCATAAGGTTCCCTTAGTATTCCTTTTTCTGTTATTATACCTGTTATATAATTATGGGGAGTAACATCAAAAGCAGGATTAAAGGTATCAACTGAACTGGGGGCTGTCCTTGTTCCAAATAAATTTCTTACTTCATCCTTATCTCTTTCTTCTATATTTATTTCATCTCCGCTTTTTAATGAAATATCAATGGTTGATTTTGGCGCAGCTATAAAAAATGGTATGCCGTGTTCCTTTGCCAGAACCGCTGCAGAGTATGTTCCAATTTTATTTGCGGTATCACCGTTAGCGGCTATTCTGTCTGCTCCGACTATAACCAGGTCAATTTTTTTAAGCTTCATCAGGTATCCTGCCATATTGTCAGTAATTAGTGTTACCGGTATATTATCTTTAAATAATTCCCAGGCTGTCATCCTGGCTCCCTGAAGAAGAGGCCTGGTCTCATCTGAATATACATGAATATTTTTCCCGGAATTATGAGCTGTTCTTACTACTCCTAATGCAGTTCCAATCCCGGCTGTAGCTAGTGCGCCTGCATTACAATGAGTCAGTATATTTGAATTCTCTGCTACTATTTGGTTTCCAAAGTATCCTATTTTTTTGCAGCAAGCTATATCCTCTTCATGAATTAATTTGGCTTCCTCTAAAAGCAGATCTCTAATTTCATTTTCGTTTTGATATCTTATTTGATTTAGCTTAACCTCCATTCTTTTTAAAGCCCAAAAAAGATTTACTGCAGTTGGTCTTGTAAGAGATAGCTTTCTGATTCCTTTAATAATGAATCTATAAAAATCATCTTTCTTTAACCCTCTGGAAATAGCCTGCTGCGCTGAGAGAACTGCTCCATAAGCTGCAGCTACTCCAATGGCCGGTGCTCCCCGGACTATTAAAGCTTTTATAGCATAGGATAAATCCTCATAAGTTTGGCAGCTAATATATTTCTCCTCAGTTGGCAGCTTAGTACAATCAATTAGTATAAGTTTATTATCAACCCACTCTATTGTTTTAAAATTACTCATAATTTTGCCTCGCATTATTAAAATATTCACAGTATGAAGACAATCTGCATTCATTACATTTGGGTTTTCTTGCAGTACAGACTAATCTGCCATGCCATATTAAGTAATGATGAAATTGTCCTAAACTTTCCCTGTCAATTAAATCTGTTAATTTTTTTTCTACTTCCTCAGGATTCTTTCCTTTACCTATTCCCAATCTGTTTGCTACTCTAAATACATGGGTATCTACTGCCATTGTTGGTATAGCAAATGCATTATATAAAACTACATTAGCGGTTTTTCTCCCAACCCCACTCAGCTTTATCAGTTCATCAAATGTATCCGGAACCTTTCCTTCATACTTTTCAATTATTTCACTTGTTGCCTTTAATATATTTTTGCTTTTATTTCTATAAAGGCCACAGCTTTTTATTACTTCCCCTAATTCTTCTTCAGTAAGCTTTATCATCTTATATGGAGTATCATAATTTTTAAAAAGTTCTTCTGTAACAATATTCACCCTTTTATCAGTGCATTGAGCAGATAATATGGTGGCAATCAAAAGCTGATAGGGTGATTTAAAAGATAGAGCGCAGCCCATTCCTGTGTAATCTTCTTTAATTATTTCAAGTATTTTATCCTGGTTATTCATATATCCCTCGCAATTTATTAATTTAATTAAAATATGCCCATAATAATATTATGGGCATTAGTTTTTATTTTAATTTCTCCAGCATGTCCTTTGTCATTTTAGGCAGATCATATTTAAATGTAAATCCCCATTCTTCTTTTGCATCAGAAGAATCAATAGAATCCGGCCAGGAATCTGCAATCTTCTGCCTTACCGGGTCTACATTATATACCATCTTAAAATCAGGAACAAGTTTTTTTATCTCAGCATATACATGTTCAGGTGCAAAGCTCATAGCAGTAATATTGAAAGCATTTCTGTGTTTAAGCTTATCACCATCTGCCTCCAAAAGTTTATGAACAGCATTTAAGGCATCAGGCATGTACATCATATCCATATAAGTTCCCTCTTTAATAAAGCAGCTGTATGATTCGCCCTTTGCTGCCTTATAGTATATATCTACAGCATAATCTGTAGTTCCTCCTCCCGGAGGAGTTACATAGGAAATAAGTCCCGGGAATCTTACACCTCTTGTATCTACGCCGAACCTTTTGTAATAATAATCACATAAAAGCTCTCCGGATACCTTTGTCACTCCGTACATGGTTTCCGGTCTTTGAAGAGTATCCTGAGGAGTGTTTTTTTTAGGAGTTGAGGGGCCAAAGCATCCAATTGAGCTGGGGGTAAAGAATTTTGTATTAAGCTCTCTTGCTATCTCTAATCCATTAACCAGCCCCCCCATATTTATAGTCCATGCCAGCTGAGGATTGTTTTCGCCTACTGCTGATAAAAGTGCTGCCAGGTGAATAACTGTATCTGCATTAAATTTTTTAGCAGCTTGGTAGAAGGCTTTATCGTCTAAAACATTAAGCGTTTCAAAGGGTCCTTCTAAGAGAGGTCCTTCTTTTACATTTTTTATATCAGTAGCAAGTATATTATGATTTCCATAAATATTTCTTAAAAACATTACTAATTCTGAACCTATTTGTCCACAAGCTCCGGTTACTAATATTCTTTTCATACTATCCTCCGTCAGGAAATTATATTTAGCTTTTTACCAACTATTT
>JBAXYJ010000079.1:0-11627 GCA_041670885.1 Clostridiaceae bacterium | reverse complement strand
CGGAGGCTTTGGCCATGGAGTTGGCATGAGCCAGTACGGTGCCATGAGACTGTCTGATGAAGGATATCTTTATAAAGATATTTTAAATTTTTATTATAAGGATATTGAAATAAGCAAAATGTATTAGATGGAATATGCTTTATAAATATGGTATAATTTGTTTAATATTTATTTAGGGGGTATATCTCATGAATTCAAAAAAGCTGGGAATAGAATTTTTAAAATTATTGGCCGGAATCCTGTTTTTAATATTAATATCCTGTTTTTTATTTAAAAACCCTTTATTAAGCTATAATAATTTATTTATCCTTATAGGAGTACCGGCAATGGAACTTTGGGAATATCTTATAAAAACAGAAAAGATATTAAAAAAGCCCCACACATTAAGTAAAAGAATAATAAAAAACTTAGTTTATGCTGTTTTTTTAATTATTACTATGAGAATTTTAAATGGGAGCAGCTTCTCCTCATTTCGTTCAGATGTAATATTAATGTTACTATTTTTAATAATTGCATTTTTTGATAAAGATAAAGAAAAAGTAACCAGCTGGTAGTATAAAGTTAATATCCATATAGTGAAAAGCTGCCTTCAGGCAGCTTTTATAATTTTATTTCAATTTTTACAAGTCTTCCAAGTACCTTAACTATTTTCTTGTCTACAGTTTCGGTTCTAAGGGTGCTTTTGTTGCTTATAAGAAGAAGATTGTTATTATCTATCCTCTTAACCTGCCTTACTGCTCTTTTTTCATTAACCTCTATCAGATATATATTATCATCTAAAGGCTCTGACTCCTTGTGGCATAGTGCAATATCGCCCTTGGCAATCCTGAAGCCTAACATATCATCCTTTTCTATTTCTATGAAAAACACCTTATCTTTTGGAAAACCCTCTATTTTATTATCAAATATAGGAAGCTGTTTTTCTCCCTTAGCTTCTGAAAATGAATAATCATATATTTTGAAATTCATAATTACAGAGGAGAAAGCACTTTCCATAGTTTCATTTACCTTTTTAGGTATCTCCCTAACCTCTATAACTTCTTCCTCATCATCCGATGTAAGAACTGCATCATCCACCTGATAATTTAAGACATTAGAAAACCTTCTTAACAGGTTTTCATTTAATACCCTTCTGCCGGATTCAATTTCTTCAATGAAATTCTCCGATACTCCCAGCTTTTTTCCTAACTGTTTTTTTGATAATCCCTGGTTTAATCTTGCTGTTTTTATAGATTCTGAAACCCTGCTCATAGTACCCTCCAATTACTTACCGTGGTTTTTGTACCACTCTCTTTCTTCAATGAGATGCTCAATAAGATGTTTAAAAGACCAATCCTGTGACGTCTCGGTAACTACCGCCATAATGGGCCTTTTTTTAAATTTCTCTCTTATCCCTTTAATTATGGAACTTAATCCACCATCTGAAATATTATTAAAAAGGACCAGGCTGTCTTTAGGAAGTGAATCATTAACAGTAATAAACTCAAGACCTTTTATAATATCCCTTATTGTCATATCACCCATTTTAGATGTTATTTCCTTTGTTCTAAGTACTCCATTTTCGTTGGATAAACCTTTTATTAAATCCTGCTCATCAGGGCTTAAATTATAATATAAAACCATATTTTTATTATCTAAAACCAATTTTTACCGTTACATAAAATCTACTAAAATCTAATATTTAGAGATTTATTCCTTATTCAAAGCAGCCTGTTTTGTCATAAGACTACTCCAGTTTGATATGCTGCTCCAAAGGCTTAAATTCCTGCGTAACGAACAGTACATATCAACATTATCTTGAATGTGATATTATGCTGATTCCTCATATCTTGAAAGATTTATTGACGCATTTTTATCCCTATCAATTTTATGGTTACATGATGGGCAAATAAAAACCCTGTCTTTAAGTTTTAAATCTTTCTTTATTGCTCCACAACAAGAACAGGTTTTGCTTGAAGGATAAAACCTGTCTGCTTTTACAAATTCAATGCCATTGAATTTACTTTTATATTCTAAAATACTAATAAATTTATGGAAACATTGCTCTTGTATAGCCTTTGATAAGTGTTTATTTTTAAGCATACCTTTCACATTTAAATCTTCAACAACTATTCTGCAGGGCTTGGTTTTCACTATTGCAGTCGTGGTTTGATGAATATGATTTAAACGTATATTAGAAAGCCTTCTTTGGATAAGTTTTATTTCTCTTTCAAGTTTTTTAATATTATTAGTTTTAGTAAATTTATAACGGTTTTCACCTTCCTTTCCCATTTGAATTTTACCTTTTTCATATTTTCTTGAAACTTGTTTTTGTTTTCTTTTTAACTTCTTTTTTAGTCTTTTAATTTCTTTAGTTTTATTAATATTTTTAAATGGCTTATCTATATTTGAAACTATTGCTAAATCTTTTAATCCCAAAACTTCCCGTCAAAACTTACTCTTGGATTGGCATATTTAATATCCATAGGTATTTGCTCTGCTGTTTTAACCCATCCTACTTTTTCAATTAAAACCATATTGGTCTTAACTTTTAATTTTATATTGTCATTATAGAATGAAGGTTTGCTTTTTCTTCTGCTTTTAAATCTTGGCTTATCTGATAAGCCTTTAAAAAATTTTTTATAAGCATTACAAGCGTCTTTTACAGCCTGTTTTGCTACATTATTAGATACTCCACTCAGCCAATTAAGTTCTGATTTCTTTAGAATAGTCAACTCTTTTCTTAAATCACCATCATTAATGAATTTCCCGCCATTTCTATAATTTTCTTCTTGTCTTGCAAGTGTCCAATTATAAATAAATCTTGCAGTACCAACTGACTGCCATAATTTTTGTTCCTGCTCTATGCTAGGGATAATTCTAACTTTCTTCGCCAGTATCATTCTCTAACAACTCCTTAATCATCTTTTTGTTTATTACTTGATACTCTGCAATATCCAATATTTTTTTATCCTTCTTAATAAATGGCACATGCAAAACTTGATTAATTTATCGTTCATAATAATAGCGGTGTCTGCCTTCTCTTGTGTGATGTGGTTTTAGTTTTCCTTCATTATCCCATAATCTTAAAGTCTGAATACTTTTACCTACTAATTTTGAGAATTGACCAATCGTATAATATTTATGACAACATAAAACTAATAATTTATCAATATATTTTAGTAGGTTTTAGTAGTTATTCAAAAACTGTTACTTACCTCCTCTTTAACTTCTCGACTTCAGGAGCTTCTTCATCACAGGTAACTCTGATACTTTTCATAATCTGATCTTCATAAGGCATATCGCTGTAATCTCTCTTAACTGCTGCTATCTTTTGTACGGTTTCCATTCCTTTCAGAACCTTTCCAAAGGAAGCATAGCCTCCGTCCAGATGAGGAACTGATGCAAGACATATGAAGAACTGGCTTCCTGCTGAGTCTTTGTGGGCAGCTCTGGCCATAGAAAGTACTCCCTCTTCATGCTTTAAGTCATTGTCAAATCCGTTTGTTTTAAACTCTCCTCTTATGGAATAGTCAGGACCTCCTGTACCGTTACCCAAAGGGCATCCCCCCTGTATAACAAATCCAGGAATTACCCTGTGAAACTTAAGCCCATCATAAAAGCCTGAGTTTGCTAAACTAATAAAATTATTAACTGTATTGGGAGCTATATCCTTGTATAACTCTCCCTCCATTACCTCTCCGTTTTCCATTGTAATTGTAAATTTTGGATTCATAATATCTCCTCCTATATATGTATAAATAAATTAACGCCAAAACCAGTAAGCATGATTACTAACAGATTAAATAATATATGCTGAATACTCCATATGGTAACATCTTCAGTCTTTTTATAAACAGAAAGCCCTGTAATCAGCATAACAAGCTGAATGATAATTAAAACATAAATACTTCCCGGGAACTGAGGCATAAATCTGCTCCAGAAAAGTCCATCTATTAAGGCTACATAAAGAAATAAAGCCAGGTAGCCATTGAGCTTTATTCTTGCCCCCGCCAAATCAACTATGTTTACCCAGGCAAGAATCTCTAAAAATCCATTTACAAAACCATACAGCATTGAATTAAATATTAGATACCAGGCATTTGTCTCTATTTTAACCCCTTTTGAGTAATAATATCCTCCTATTATAGTAATTATTACAAATACTACTATTTCTTTTTTTACTTTTCTTATTTGAGGATGGAAAATAGGCAGCTTCTTATCAAAGGTAAATCTGAGCAAAATTCCTATACCTATCCAGTATATAAGTGCCACCAGAATAGGTGAATTTGTAAATTTAACTATTCCCCAAGCAGCAAAAGGAAATAATATGGCTATAAACCAGCCAGCCCACTGTTTTAACCTGAGTATAATTTTAACTGGGTTTATTTTAAAATTATCCATTTTACTTCCCCCATATCTATATACTTAAAAGATTATAACAAAGCTGAACCATAGCTTCATTCTTAGAATTAAATATTTCTATGGTTCCACTATCCTTACTATCAGTAAATAAATCATATTCTAAAAGCTTAGAGCTTAATCTTTTAACTGTTCCGAAGCTTCCATCTATTATAGGAACTTCCGGCCCAAATATATTATTTATTTCTTCTTTTATAAAAGGGTAATGAGTACATCCAAGGACTATAGTCTCCACGCTGCTCACATCTATTTTCTTAAGCTTTGAATTTAAATAATTTTTAACTACATTCCCTGATACATTTCCATCTTCTATTATTTCAGCCAAGCCATCACAGGGCAGAGATACTATCTTATCTTCTACTTTATACTCCTTAATCAAATTAAAATATTTTGACTGAGAAAGAGTGGCAGGAGTTGCCATAATAAGGATTTGCCCCCCCCTATTAAATTTTACTGCCGGCTTTACCGCAGGCTCTATGCCAATTACAGGAATACCCTTGTATTTTTCCCTTAAATCATAAATTGCAGCGGAGGTTGCTGTATTACAGGCTACAACTATTGCCTTTACACCTTTATTATATAAAAATTCAATTCCCTTAAAGGTTAATTTTTTAATAGTATCTATATCCTTAGTTCCATATGGAGCATTAATTGAATCTCCATAATAAATATAACTTTCCGACCGCATAAGCTTAACTGCCTCTTTTAATACACTTATTCCGCCTACTCCCGAATCAAAAAAACCAATAGGTTTACTTTTATTTATCATATAATCACCACTATCTGCATAATTTCCTCTATATAAGTAAATCACATAATCTATTAATTGAATTTTAACCTAAAAAACAGCCAACAGGTACTTATGCAATTTCCTTATATAATTATACTACCAGATATTGCTTATATACAAGTTTCTAAAATATGAATAATTTTATTAAAAACTTGCATATTTATTTGTACATCTATTGACATTAACCTATAAATGTAATAAAATTTAATGAATATTTTTAAATTCAATTACAGATAATATCTATTATAAGGAGGTATAATATGGAAAAAGATTTAACTTACTTTATTGGTAAAAAGGACCATTCTCCGGAAGCAATCGAGAAAATATTGACTGCTCATCCAGAGATCAAATTCGTCTCAGCAATAGGTGTGGACCTGACGGGTAATGACACCGACGAAAAAATTCCAATCGGACTTTTCCTTAAGGATATCAAAGGTTTCTTAGATGGTGCAGTGCAAACTGACGGTTCATCTGTTGTCCTTCCAGGAATAGCTACACTAAACAATGCCAAAGTGGACATGATAGCAGACACCGACGTCAGCTGGTATGTTGACTACAATTACGAACACATAGATTACGAAACGGAAAAGCCTGTAGGAACACTCAGAATCCCTTGTTTCCTAAGACATGAGGGCAAATTCGTTGACTCAAGATATCTTCTCAAAGCAAGTATCGAAAACTTCAGTAAAACTCTTCTTCAACTCTTCAAAGACCATCCGGAAAAATTATCCCCCTACGGAATAGCAATAGATGATATAGATGAAATAACAGCTACCTGTGCAACAGAATTAGAATTTTGGGTAAAAACACCAAATGACATTGCTTTAGTTGAAAAATTATATACATCCCAGACATTAAAAGAGCAATATTGGCAGAAAACAAAAGGTGCTGTAAGGACAGCTTTAGAAGAATCATTACTTCTTATGGCAGACTATGGTATTGAACCGGAAATGGGTCATAAGGAAGTTGGGGGAGTTAAGGCTAAGCTTGACAGCGAAGGTAATCTGGACCATATAATGGAACAGCTTGAGATTGACTGGAAATACTCAACAGCAATTCAGACAGCAGACAACGAAATATTCGTAAGATATATCGTTTCAGAAGTATTCAGAAGCTATGGTCTTGAAGTTACATTTAAAGCTAAACCAATTGAAGGTGTTGCAGGAAGCGGAGAGCATACTCATGTTGGTATGGCCATGAAACTAAAAAGCGGAAAGTTTATAAATCTATTTACTGCTACAAAGAAACATTTCTTAAGTGCAGTAGGATATGCTTCAGTTATGGGTGTACTAAACAATTACGAAGTTATTAACCCATTCGTATCTTCTACAAATGATTCATTAAGAAGATTAAAGCCTGGTTTTGAAGCTCCTATATGTATAGTAACATCTTTAGGACACTCTGTTGATGTTCCTTCAAGAAACAGAACAGTTCTTATGGGACTTGTAAGAGATGAATTAAATCCACTGGCTACAAGATTTGAGCTTAGAGCACCAAACCCATATTCAAACACATATGTAGTCCTTTCAGCTTTATATTCAGCAATGTTAGATGGAATTGAATATGCCTTTAAAAACGGCAAGGATGAAGACAGCCTTCTTGCAGAATTATCAAAGAAACCAGGAGAAGATGCAGATTATCTTGCTAAAGAAAGAGCTTACAGAAGTGAGGAAGATGTATTCGAAGACTTTACATCAGAAGAAAGAGATGCATATTTCAGCAAAGCTCCTGCTACTGTATATGAAAACTTTTCAGGCTTTGACAAATATCCTGAAAAGAAAAAGGTACTTGTTGAAAAAGGAGTATTTACTGACAAACTTATAGGCAGCATTAAAGAAGGCTATATTGACAGATGGGTTACAGAAGTAAATCAGAGAATAATATCTAAATATATAGATCAAATAAGAAGCTGCAGAATGCTTCATTCTGCTGAAAAGGCACTGGATTTAGATATTAAAAACTGGATGAAAATACATGAATTAAGACTATATCTAATGAAGGATTCCGTTGACAATAAGAGCTTATTTACTAAAATTAAGCTGGCAGCGGAAGCAAAAGATTATGAAAAGGTATCAGCACTTCAGCTTGAGCTGGAAAGCAAAATGGACGAACTGAGAACTATCTATACTTCCTATAAGAAAAACTTATTAGATATATAGAGTGCACCCTTATGGGTGAATAGCAAAGCGGATACTGAGTTTACACTTAGTATCCGCTTTGTTTTAATTCATATTTGGTAGTGTGCCCTATTTTAATTCAAAACTTTTTATAACCATATCTTTTCTTACATTAATAGGCTTCCATATTTCAATTTTCTCTATTCTGACCATCTTGTGATAATCTTCCTTAATACTTTTTTCACAGGCAATGGAGTATTCCGCATTGGACCACTCCTTCTTTGCAAAGTTTGTATTTGCAAGCGAAATATGCAGATCCCAGCCTTCTTCACTATCCCGTACCAGGAAACCCTGGTTTCTTAATTTTTCATTTATTATTCTGGACAATCTTCCTATATATCCTTTTTTCTCAACTAACAGGTTAACTGATTTATAAGGAGGCTGAAAACATACGGTTCCATTAACTTCAGCCTTAAATTTCTTATATTTTCCTATAATATCGTTTACAGTTTTACTCAGCAAATCTAAATCCGGATCCCTAATTACTTCCAAAGTAATATGAAGTTTTGGAAGTTCCTTATATATCCTGTACTTTTTTGATATGTTTTTTTGAAGGGACTCTACCTCTGTATAAGAATCTTCATCTAATAAAGCAACCAGGTAATAATTCATAAATATCTCCATTCCTTAGTTAATTATACTTATTTATTATAACATAAAAAGGAAATTTGTACAGTTCAAAAAAATATATACCATATAGTCATATATATGATATAATGTAGTTTAGCAAATCTCAGATTAAGGATGGATGAGTAAATGGAAAAACTTATTATTAACGGAGGTAATAGGTTAAATGGCACTGTTGAAATCAGTGGTGCTAAAAATGCCGCAGTGGCAATAATACCTGCTACTTTAATGGCCAGTAATGGATTATCACAGATAGACAATACTCCAGATATTGAAGATGTTCATTGTTTAGAAAGAATATTAGAAAATTTAGGATGTAAACTTAGTAAGAGTGACAGCTCAATTTTTATAGACAGTACTACAGTTGATAATATAAATGCAGTTTCAGAGGATGTTAGAAGTATGAGAGCTTCCTATTATCTAATAGGTGCTCTTTTAGGCAGATTTAAAGAAGCAAATGTAGACTTACCCGGAGGCTGTCCTATTGGAGTCAGGCCAATAGACCAACATATAAAGGGCTTTGAGGCACTTGGTGCAAAGGTTACAATAGACCACGGTTCTATCCATGCTACAGCAGAAAGACTTATAGGTACAAATATATACTTTGATGTAGTAAGTGTTGGTGCTACAATAAATGTTATGCTGGCAGCTACACTTGCTGAAGGCACAACTATTTTGGAAAACGTAGCAAAAGAACCTCATGTAGTAGACGTAGCAAACTTTTTAAACTCCATGGGAGCCAATATAAAGGGTGCCGGAACAGATGTAATCAGAATAATAGGCGTTGAAAAACTGACAGGCTGTAACTACAGCGTTATACCTGATCAGATAGAAGCCGGTACATATATGATGGCTACTGCAGCCTGCGGTGGAGAGGTATTAATAAATAACATAATCCCAAAGCATATGGAGTCAATTAGTGCTAAATTAGAGGAAATGGGAGTTAAGGTTATTGAGGACGGAGATTCCTTAAAGGTTATAGCAGATAAATTCCCATTAAAATCTGTTAATGTGAAGACTCTTCCCTATCCCGGATTTCCTACAGACCTGCAGCAGCCTATGAGCGTTTTATTATCTTTGGCTCAGGGAAGAGGTATAATAAACGAAAGTATATGGGAAAGCAGGTTTAAGCATGTAGATGAGCTTAAAAAAATGGGTGCTAAAATAAAAGTAGAAGGACAGCTGGCCATTATAGATGGAGTTGATAAGCTTACCGGAGCTAAAATAAAAGCAACTGATTTGAGAGCAGGAGCTGCTATGATTATAGCAGGGCTTACAGCTGAGGGAGCCACAGAGGTTTCCGGCCTCGATCATATAGACAGAGGCTATCCCCACATTGAAAACAAATTAAAAAATTTAGGTGCAGACATAATAAGAGTAAAGGAAGATTAATATGAAGTTTTGTTCTTTATTTAGCGGGAGCAGCGGAAACTGTATCTTTGTTTCCTCAAATGAAACCAGGATACTTATCGATGCCGGACTTTCCGGCAAAACCATAGAGTCTGCCTTGTGTTCAATTGGTGAAACAGGAAAAGAAATTGACGGAATTCTTATAACCCATGAACATTCTGACCATATAAAGGGTGTTGGTGTATTATCAAGGAAATACGATATACCTGTTTATGCTACTCCAAAAACCTGGGGAGCAATTGGTACAAGCATTGGGGCTATAAAAGAACATAATCTGAAGACCATAGATAATAACATTTTAAATATTAAAGATTTGGATATAGTAAAATACAGTACTTCTCATGATGCAGCAGATCCTTCCGGATATTCTTTATCCTGCTCAGGGAAAAAGATATCCATAACAACAGATTTAGGTTATTTCAGCGATGACATAAAGGATCAGATTATGGATTCCGACATTATTCTGTTGGAGAGCAATCATGACATAGAGATGCTTAAATTTGGTCCATATCCCTATTATCTCAAGAGAAGGATTTTAAGCGATGAAGGCCATCTTTCAAATGATGCCTGTGCAGAGGCTATTATAAAAATTGTCAATGGCAGCAAAAAAAATATTATATTAGGTCATCTCAGCAAAACAAATAATTTTCCTGATTTAGCATATAAAACAGTATTTAATGCTTTAATGGATGCCGGTATAGATTTGAAGAAGGAAATAAATATAGCTGTTGCTAAGAGAAGTGAGCCAAGTAACTATATTGAAATTTAGGAAATAATTATATATATAAACATAAGATTTTTATTTATTTTTAAAAAACAAAGGAGACAAAAAATGAGCTTATACAAAGAATGGACAGACTTAGTAGTTAACTATGTTAAAACTTATGGGGAAAAAGCATTTTGGGATGAGTACGGTACTGTTGAAAAGAAAATATACGAACATATATTATCAAACAAAGACACAGTGCTTAACTCAAATGTAAAAGCCCTGTCAGATTTATTCCACACTACAAATCAGTTTGTAGTTGGATTCTTAGATGGAATAAACGACAGCTTGAAAACTCCTGTTGACCTGGAAAATATCGAAGAGAATACACAGGTTTCCTTGGATATTGACTTTGAAAAGCTGTATTTTAATATGTTAGATGCCAAGGCAGATTATCTTTACTCATTAAAGCAGTGGGATTCTATAATCTCTGAGGAAAAAAGAAAAGAAATAAAAAAAGACTGGTCAAATTCAAAAATAGTAAGAAATGACAACAAAGTTGGAAGAAATGATCCCTGCCCCTGCGGAAGCGGAAAGAAATATAAAAAGTGCTGTGGCAGGAACGCATAGACAGGTTAAAGAGCAATTATGCTCTTTTTTTATCCGGTAATTTCCTATATATTTTCCAGTATTGACCATATTGCAATAATAAACTATACTTAAAATAATATAATAAGAAGGAGTGGTATAATGGATAAAAATTCTGATTTCATAGTAGAAAAGAGAATCGAGAGGACTATAGAAGCATTAAAGAAGAACAAAATGAACGGGTATTTAGTCCAGGACGAAAAGGAACTTATAGAAAAAATAGAAGAAATAGTAAATGAAGGTTCCTCTGTGGCAGTAGGCGGTTCTATGACTCTATTTGAAACCGGTATTATTGATTATTTAAGGAGTGGAAAATACACATTTTTTGATAGATATAAAGAAGGCCTTACAAAAGAAGAAATTAAAGAAGTATTTAGAAAAAGTTTTTCCGCAGATGCTTATTTTGGAAGCTCAAATGCTGTAACAGAAGATGGAGAGCTTTATAACGTAGATGGAAACGGAAACAGAGTAGCTGCTATGCTTTATGGGCCAGATAAGGTAATAGTTGTTGTAGGCTTCAATAAAATAGTTAAGGATCTGGAAGCGGCCATTGAAAGAAACAGAGAAATGTCTGCTCCCGCCAATGCAAAAAGGCTGAATAAAGCAACTCCCTGTGTAAAGGTTGGATACTGTATGGACTGCAGCTCAGATGACAGAATCTGCTCTGAGTACACCCTTATAAGGAAGCAGTTTGACAAAAACAGAATTCATGTAATAATAGTAAATAAAAGCTTAGGGTATTAAAGTTTAATACTGCTTGATTATCAATATAATTAAGCAGCATTATTTTTTTGAAGATACACTGCTGAAAGAACCATAACAATACATAAAAAATTTGGACCATAGATTACTCTATGATCCAAATTTT
>JBAXYJ010000078.1:0-11704 GCA_041670885.1 Clostridiaceae bacterium | reverse complement strand
CTGGATATAAATTAATCGGGCAGGTTAATATTTAAAAACTGTCCGATTTTTGTTTTGAAAGTGTAAAGATAAACGTTTATATAAATTATAAGACGCCCACTTCTATAAGTGGGTGATCCTTTAAGCCTGCTTCAGGCGGAGTAAATTCCCCATCTGAAGTTTTAATGTTCTGCTTTAGCGTAAGCAAGTTTACTAATAAAACTAATCGTTTAATAAAGCTGTTTATTAACAGATAGTAATATTTCTAAACGATACAATGTGTATGGGAGAACAAGAATTCCGCAGAGAGAGGTTAAAATGGACTGGGCAGAAAGTTATTAAGAAAGGTAAGTGTCATTACTTCAGGGGTAAAAAAAGTGCCTCAAATTTGAGGCTGCTTTAATGTATATAATAAATATGAAAATCCGGCAAAGAAATTCCTTTGCCGGATGCATCAAAATTACCTTATCAGAATGCTATTTTGGATTTTCCAATTCGACAGCAATAACCTTGGATATTTTTTCATATCCCACTGTATTTGGACTAAGATTATCAGTTGTATACTGGGTGAGATTATTTTCATTAATACCGCTGTTGTTAAATAAATCTATAACCTGTATTGATTTTTGCCCACAAACGTACTTAATTGCCTGGACATACTGCTCCAGCTTATTACCTGCGTTATTAGCTGCCGGATATACAGGCTGGTTTTCAACCCTGCCTCTTTTCAATGGAGTTATAAATACTATTTTAACCTTTGAATTTAAACTCTGTATCTTATCAATAACTTTTCTAATATTGCCATAAAATTTATCTACGGTTTTATCATCTTCCTTTGCTCCTAAAAGCTTATTATTACCGTAATCATTAGTTCCGCCAAATATGGTTATTAAATCTATGTCAGTAAGCTTTTCCTTAGTTAATCTGTCAGCCATCATGCCCAAATTTTGACCAGGCACTGCATCAGTAGTAACTTTGGAGATTTTACAAACTTTTGCCACTTCATTTTGGTACTGATTTGCAGATGTAATACCATCACCGATAGCTAACCAGTTTTTTCCTTCATACTTATGCGGAGAATTTACATTAGCACCCTGTGATTCTGTTTTATTATTTAACTGCTTTTTAATTTGTTCTGCAGCAGCTCTGTTTTCCTGAATTATTCTTTTGCTGCGGATATGCCCAAAACCAATAACTCCAATTGTTGCGATAATTAATGTTACTGTAAAGACTTTAATAAATATGCAGTTTGTATCATTTGATTTATTATAGTTCATTTTATCCTTATACCCCAATTTATGCTTAATATTTCAATAATTATTATAACATAAAATTGCTGTGATAACTTAATTAATTGAAAAAATGCATTAGAATACTATGGGAGAAATATATAGAAAGGTATTAATCAGGGAAATAGCTTAAAAGCTGTAAATGCCGGGGGAAATCTATATAAAATAAAAACCACCCTATTGGGTGGTAAAATATTTATATCAAAATATTTATATTACTGTAACATCAGTTGCCTGAAGTCCTTTAGGTCCCTTTTCAGTTTCAAACTGAACCTTCTGTCCTTCTTCTAGGCTCTTTCTTGAACCTTCTCCTTGAATTGCTGATGAATGAACAAATACATCCTTTTCACCTTCAACTTCAATGAAGCCAAATCCTTTTTCTGAGTTAAACCACTTTACTGTTCCGATTTTCATTAATTATCCTCCTAAGTTAAATACTATTTTGTTGATATACTAATTTTATACCAATAGTATTTACCCTTGAGTCATTATTATACCATAAAAATTGAAAATAATCAAATTTTATTAGTCATAAATATACAATTCATAGAAGATAAAAGTAGTATAATAAAATAAAAAAATTAAAAAATATTATGGTATATATTTTTATAAAAAAATTCATTTCTTAAAAAGGGGCAGTATTTAAATTATGAGAAAAGTGTTAAGGATATTATTTATTGAAGATGAAGAAAATGTACTGTTTATAAAAAACCAATTAGAAAAACAGGGTTATGATATTTATTTTAAAACTGCAGATGATAAAAATTCTCTGAAAAGCAATCTTGAAAGTGAAATATGGGATGTGGTTCTAAGCAGATACAGGTTAATTGATATAAATATTCTTGAAGCACTTCAGCTGGTGAAAACTTATAATAAATATCTGCCGTTTATATTAATTTCTCAAGATATTGACGGCAGCAAATTAGTGGAACTGATGAAAAATGGATGCAATAATTTGATTAAAAAAGATAACGTATCAGATTTAGGAAAAATAATCCAGAGAGAAATAGAAGATGCTGATTCAAATAAAAATAAAGATGCACTTTGGGAAGAGTTAAAATATACAGAGAAATATTATAAAAATGCTTTTCAAAGTGTTGGAGATGGCATAATAACTGCAGATAATGATGGACAAATAACTAATATAAATAAATCTGCAGAAGAAATCACTGAGTGGGAAAATAACAGTGCAATTGGAGTGAATTTAGATCAGGTATTTAAAATTAAATCAGGAAATACTTACCATATGCAAAATAAAATATTGGAAAAAGCCATAAATTCAAAATCATCATTAGGATTACAAAAAGATACTATTTTAGTTTCTAAAAGCGGAATTGAATATTACATATCTGCAAACTATTCTCCGATTGCAGGTGAAAAAAACATTATTATGGGAGTAATTATAGTATTTAGGGATATAACAAGAATAATGTTATTGGAAAATTATTTAAGAAAAGAACAAAATAAAATTATTAAGCTAAAGGATTTATATTTAACCATGCTTAATGAAGTTCCTGCATTATTTTGCAGACTAAATAGTAATAACATGATTGATTATTATAATAAAAACTTTCTGGAATTTATTGGAGAAGATAATATTAAAAGAATAAATTATGATTACAAAAAGTTCATACATAGCGGGAATATAGATAAATTTGATGAAGAATTTATAGAAAACTTAAATAAAAAAATAACATTTCAAACTGAGATTAGGATGTTAAATAATCAAGGTGAATATAGATGGATGCTGATTTACGGTAAACCCTTAAATTATATAGAAGGTAAATATTTTGGATACCTTTTATTAGGCCTTGATATTGAAAAGATAAAACAATTTGAAGAAAAACTTATTGTATCAAATGAGCAGGCACAAGAAGAAAATAAAGCAAAAAGTACATTCTTAGCAAATATGAGTCATGAAATCAGAACTCCATTAAATGGAATAGACGGTATGATAGACCTGACAATGCGGACTGAACTGACAGCAGAACAAAAAGAAAATCTTGAAATTGCTAAAGATTGTTCAAATTCATTAATGGAAGTTATAAACAATATATTGGATTTTTCTAAGATTGAAGCAGGAAAAATGAAACTTAAAAAAGCAGAATTTAAAATTGAAGACTTAATAGAAAAAACAGTTAAATTTAATTTGGTTCATGCTAAGGATAAAGGAATCGAATTGAAATATAAAATCCAGCCGGGTATAGATAAAATAATTTTTGGGGATTATAAAAAAATTCAGCAGGTTTTAAATAATTTAATAAGTAATGCAATAAAATTTACCGATATAGGCGGAGTTATTGTTGCAGTTGAAATTATTAGCGAAGAAGAAAACCAGGGCTTATTTAAATTTTCTGTCTCAGATACAGGCATAGGTATCAGCGTTGAGGATATGGGCAAACTTTTTAAAAATTTCAGCCAGGTGGATGGCTCTTTTACAAAAAAATATGGAGGTACCGGATTAGGACTGATCATTTCAAAAAAACTACTGGAATTAATGGGAAGTAATATTCTGATAGACAGTATTAAGGGAACGGGAAGCACATTTTATTTTACTGTTAAGCTTGAATTTGTAAAAAGTAAAATACTTAGCAGCCCAATTAGTAAAGAGGATTTCTATAATAACAAAATATCCAATATCTCAAGAAACATTCTTGTAGCTGAAGATAATGAAGCAAATCAAATTGTTATTAAAAAAATGTGTAATAAAATGAATCATACTATAAAAGTAGTTAATAATGGCAGGGAAGCAATTGAAATTCTGGATGAAGAAAATTTTGACCTTGTATTGATGGATATTCAGATGCCAATTATTAATGGTATAGAAGCAACAGAAATTATTAGGAAAAAAGAAAAAGAAAGCGGCAGACATATTCCAATAGTGGCACTTACTGCATATGCACTGAAAGAAGACAGGGATAAATTTTTAAGTATTGGCATGGATGATTATTTATCTAAACCTATTATAATAACAGATTTATATAATTGCATTGAAAAATTAACTTCAAAAGAGATAAAAAGTGAATTGCATAATGGAGAATATTATTTAAATATAAGCCAGTTAAAAAATATTTCAGATAAAAATACCAGCCTTGAAATTATATCCATAGAAATCAACAAAATAAAAGGCTATCTAGAGAAAAAAGACTTTATTAATTGTGAAAAAGCTTTTCATAAAATAAAGGAATACTCACCTGGTATAATATCAATTATTATGAAGAATGCTTCCTTTAGAGCAGAGCTGGCATCAAGAAGAAAGGATATTAATAAAATTAAAGAACAAATACTATTGATAGAAAAAGAATATAATAGAGTAAAAAGTTAGTGTAGCTTGCGGCTATACTAATTTTTTACTAATTTTTAGACAAATTATAACAAATATTGATAAAATATCTTGACAAATAAGAAATAAAGCAGATAATTATAAAAGTAAGCAAGTAAGTAAGTGAGCGTTCACATACAAAAAGATTTAAAGGAGTTTGAATGAAAAAAAGTTATTTATCAAGAAAAGAACAAATTACTTTAAGCGCAATTGATATTATCAATGAATTTGGTATTGACGGATTATCTATTCGTGAACTGGCAAAGAAAGAGAATGTTTCAGAAGGTGCATTATACAGGCATTTTAAAAGCAAAACCGATATTATAATTGAAGTTTTAAAATATTATACCCAATATGATACCAATATTATGAATTCTATTAGGCGTAATAAGCTTGATTCAAAGGCAGGGATTATTTTTTTAATGAAGTCTTTTTTGGAGTATTATGAAAATTATCCTGAAATTACATCTATTTCAGGCTCCTATGAAAGTTTATTGTATGAACCAAAAATAAAAAAAGAAGTCCTCCAGATAATTAACAGAAGAATAGGCTTTCTGAAAGAAATAATTGATGAAGGTAAAAATCGTGGGGAAATTAAATTAAATATGGAAAGTGAAGACATCGCTGACCTGATTATGGGATATTTTAAACAAATAATATTTATGTGGAGAGTTGAAAATTATAAATTTTCACTGAAGGATAAGGTTATAAATGTGCTTAATAATTTACTAAGCTAAGTTTATTTTATTATGAAAAAAGGAGGATGTATATGGCAACTAATAAGGACCCGATACTTGAAATGTATATTTTTGAAATAAACGATTTGATTGAAAAACTTGAAGAAATAATATTAGACAGCGAAAAAAATAATAGTTATATGGCTAATATTGATGAAATATTCAGGATAATGCATACTTTAAAGGGAAATTCAGCCATGATGCTTTTTGATGGTATAGCAGCTTTGGCACACTCACTGGAAGACTTGTTTGATTACATAAGAAAAAGTAAACCCATAAAAATCAGCTATTCAGAAGTAACAGATTTAGTTCTTGAAGCTAAAGATTTTATAATAACAGAAATTGCTAAAATCCAAAATGGAATTGAACCGGATGGCAATGCAAAAGACTTGATAGAGCGGGTTGAAAATAAAATTTCAAGTATTAAGGAAGAAAACCGGGATGTAATTTTACAGGATACAGAAAAAAAAGAAGAGAACTCTGTAAAGCCTAAATTTTATATCAGTTCTGAAAATAAAAGTAAGGATAAAATTTGCTTATATAAAGCAGTTATTAAGTTTAGCGATGGCTGCCAAATGGAAAATGTCAGAGCATTTACTGTGCTGCATAACTTAAATGAAATTGCAGAAGATATTTCTTATTTTCCTGAAGACATTATTGAAAACGAAGAAAGTGCTGAAATTATAAAAAGTGAAGGATTTACTCTATATTTTAAATCGCATAAATCTATTGAGGATATAAAAAAGCATATCAATGAAACATCAAATATAGAGAGTGCTGATATAGATTTCTGTGGTGAGAATGATTTTGAAAGTACTTCGGAAGTAGATACATACAATAATAAAAAAACCGCATCAGTAAATAACAGCACAAGCCATTTAGCCCATAATGTACTTAGTGTGAGTATAGAGAAGATAGACATGCTTATGGATTTAGTAGGAGAACTTGTAGTTTCAGAATCTATGCTTACTGGAAGCAGTGATTTAAAAGGTCTTGAACTTGAAAATTTCGATAAATCAGCAAGGCAGCACAGAAAAATAATTAATGACCTTCAGGATGTAGTTATGGCAGTAAGAATGGTGCCGATAGCTGCTACTTTCCTGAAAATGAACAGAGTAGTCAGAGACATGAGTAAAAAACTTTCAAAGGATGTGGAGCTTAAGCTTGTTGGTGAAGACACAGAGGTAGATAAAAACATTATAGAAAATATTTCAGATCCCTTAATGCATTTAATTAGAAATTCAATGGACCATGGTCTTGAAAGCGGAGAAGAAAGGGCAGCAAAGGGGAAAAGTAAAAAAGGAACAATAACCCTTGAAGCAAAGAATGAAGGAGGAGATGTTTATATAAAAGTAAAAGATGATGGAAAGGGTCTTGATAAGACTAAAATTTACAATAAAGCATTAGAAAATGGAATTACAGATAAAAAGATCAGAGAACTTACAGATAAAGAGATATATGCATTTATACTAATACCTGGTTTCTCAACAAATGAAGTTGTTACAGAATATTCAGGAAGAGGGGTTGGTATGGATGTTGTATGCAGAAACATAGATAAAATAAGAGGTACAGTTTTAATAGACAGCACTCCCGGAAAAGGAACTGAAATATCAGTAAAAATCCCGTTAACCCTGGCAATCATAGATGGAATGCTGATTAAGGTAGGAGATGCCAGCTATACTATTCCAACCATATCAATTAACAGATCTTTTAAACTTAAAGAGAAAGACTTAATTGTAGATCCTGATGGGAATGAAATGATTATGGTAAGGGGACAGTGCTATCCGCTTATTCGTCTTTATAAAGTTTTTGAAGAGGAAACAAAGGTTGAAAATCTGTTTGACGGCATAATAGTAATGGTTGAAAGCGGAAGTAATAAAGTTTGTCTGTTTGCTGATGAACTGATAGGACAGCAGCAAGTAGTTATAAAGACACTTCCCAGGTATATTAAAAGAACAAAAGGAATAGCAGGATGTACTTTACTTGGAAATGGAAATATAAGTTTAATTCTGGATATTTCATCACTGATAAGCTGAAGAGGAGGAGATAGTTTTGAATGAAATAATGGAAAATGAAATGGAGACTGAGGAAGACACACAAAAGAACAAGTATTTAATTTTTACTATTGACAAAGAAGAATATGGCATAGAAATAAAATACATACTAGAAATTATAAGTATTCAAAAAATAACCAGGGTTCCTGAACTGGTTGATTACATTAAAGGAATAATAAATTTGAGAGGTAAAATTATACCTGTAATGGATGTGAGATTAAGATTTAGGAAGATGCCTATGGAATATGATGACAGAACATGTATCATAGTTGTGGATGTAGACGGTCTTACAGTTGGACTTATAGTAGACAGGGTATCAGAAGTTATAAATATTCCTGAGGATCAGGTTGTCATGCCGTCAATAACAACTAAGAATGCAAGAAATAAATATATAAACGGCATTGGCAAAATAGGAGAGGATGTAAGACTTTTAATTGAATGCAGCAAATTATTAAATAATGAGGATAAAGAAACAATTAAAGATTTAATATAAAATATTTGGAGGTAGTATTATGGAATTTTTTAAAAATTTAAAAATAGGGACTAAAATATTAACCGGATTTGTGTTTGTTTCTATTTTACCGGTTATTTTAACAATGCTTTCCTTTAACACTATGGGCAGTAATGGAACTTCTATCACTGTTCAAATAGCTGTCACAGCTGCAGTAGGATTATTAATAGGAATTTACATGTCAATATCAATTAGTAAAGGGCTTAGAACTTTAATAACAGCAGCGGATAAACTTGCATCCGGAGATATTAATATTGAAATTAATTCCACATCAAAAGATGAAATAGGACAGCTCTGCAATTCATTTAAAAAAATAATTGCTAATACCAGCTGTCAAACCGGTATTGTAAAACAAATAGCTGAAGGTAATTTCAATATTCAAATTAAACCTAAATCTGATAAGGATGTACTTAATATTGCATTATTGAAATTGCTTGACACTATAAAATATATATCCCTGGAAATCAACAAGCTTCCCCAGGCAGTATCCGATGGCAAATTAAGCAAAAGAGCAGATGTAAAAGAGCTTAATGGTGATTGGGCCAATGTGGTTAATGGATTAAATAATTTAATGGATACATATATGCATTTTATTAATATTATGGGAGAATATTTCAATGGACTTAGCAATGGAGAAAACATGCCAAAAGACAACCATGAGGAAAAGGGAGATTGGGTGAAGGTAAAAGAAAACATTAATGGATTACTTGATGCATTAAATGGTTTGCATAGTGATGTGAATGTACTTGTTAAAGCCGGAGCAGAAGGCAATTTACATGTAAGAACAGATGCTTCCAAGCATAAGGGCAGCTACAGAACTATAATTGAGGGTATTAACACAGTGCTTGAAGATGTTATAAACCCAATTGATGAATGTGGCCAGGTTATGGAGGAAATGGTAAAGGGAAATCTGCAGATAGCTGTAAAGGGTAACTATAAAGGTGAATTTGCTAAAATGAAAGATGCATTAAATAATGTAGCTAAAGGTGTATATGAGCATGTAGAAGAAACATCAAAAGTTCTTACTGAAATGTCAAAAGGTAATTTAGATGTTCAAGTAACTGGACAATATCATGGAGATTTTATTGAACTTAAAGAATCTACAAATAAAATAATTACGTCTTTCAATGAAACCCTTGGAGAAATAAATACTGCAGTTGAGCAGGTATCTGTAGGTACAAAGCAGGTCTCAGACTCCAGCCAGTCACTTTCACAGGGATCCACTGAGCAGGCAGCATCAGTAGAGGAGATTACTTCTTCAGTTACAGAAATTGCGACTCAAACAAAAGAAAATGCAGTAAATGCCAATAAGGCTAATGAGATGGCAGAATCCGTAAAAGAAAATGCAGATGAGGGCAACAAGCAGATGCAGTCTGTACTTAAAGCCATGGAAGAAATAAATGTATCTTCAAATAATATATCAAAGGTAATAAAAGTGATAGATGATATTGCATTCCAAACTAATATATTAGCATTAAATGCTGCAGTAGAGGCAGCAAGGGCCGGGCAGCATGGAAAAGGATTTGCAGTTGTTGCAGAAGAAGTTAGAAATTTGGCTGCAAGAAGTGCAAAGGCAGCAAAAGAAACCACAGGAATGATTGAGGAATCTATTAAAAAAGCAGAAGATGGGAAGAAAATTACTCAAATTACTGCAGAAGAATTAAATAAAGTTACAGAAAACATTACAACCGTGGCAGATATAGTAAGCGGAATAGCTGCAGCTTCAAATGAACAGGCAAATGCAATAGGACAGATTAATCAGGCCATTGAGGAAGTATCGAAGGTTACACAAACTAATACTGCAACGTCCGAGGAAAGTGCTTCTGCTTCAGAAGAACTGTCAAGTCAGGCTGTTTTGGTAAAAGAAAGAATAGGAAGGTTTATATTAAAAAAAGAGAGTAAATCCAGAGCATCCTATAAAAATATTGATGATAAAACATTGAAAATTATTGAAGATATAATAGCTAATAAGGATATTGAGGATAAATATAAATCTTCATATAATGAAGCTCAAGCAAGTAATTTACCTGAAATAAAAATATCTCTTGACGATAATGATTTCGGGAAATATTAGAATATTAAGAAATGATATTAAAGAAAAGGAATAGGCAGAATGAACAAAAAAGAGAAAATTAAAGTTCTGATTGTAGAGGACTCCAGAGTTTTTAGCGAATTATTAAGGGTGGGACTGGAAAAAGATTCTTTAATTGAAGTTGTTGATGTTGTTTCAGATCCTTACATGGCAAGAGATAAGATAATTCAATATAGACCTGACGTTATGACATTGGATGTAGAGCTTCCCAGAATGAATGGCATAGAATTTTTAAAAAGACTTATGCCGCAGTATCCAATACCTGTTGTAGTTGTTAGTGCAGCAGCAGATACAGTTTTAGAAATGAGAAAGTATGGTGCTGTTGATTTTATTGCTAAGCCTGTAAATAAATCAGCAGCAGATAATTTCATAAACGAACTGACAGTTAAAATTAAAATAGCTTCAATATCAAAATTGAGTTATTTAAAATCAAATTTCCCAAATACTTCTAACATAGCAGAATCTTTTTACAACAAAATTAATATAGTTGCTGTGGGAGCATCAACTGGAGGTACAGAGGCATTAGAACAAGTACTGAGGGCATTGCCAAGAGAAATGCCGGGCATTGTAATTGTTCAGCATATGCCTCCCGTATTTACTAAAATGTATGCAGAAAGGCTTAACAACAACTGCATATTAGAGGTTAAAGAAGCTGAAGATGGTGATTTGGTTATGCCGGGCAGGGTACTCATAGCCCCCGGAGGCAGTCATATGAAAGTTATTAAAAACGGAACCGGATATTCTGTAAGATGCTTAAATGGAGAAAAAGTTAATGGACATTGCCCCTCGGTTGATGTTTTGTTTTATTCGGTAGCTGAAAATTGTGATAATAAAGCCATGGGCATTATACTAACAGGAATGGGTCATGATGGAGCAAATGGATTATTAGAAATGAGAAAAAAAGGAGATAGAACCATTGGGCAGGATAAGGATTCATGTATAGTTTATGGAATGCCAAAGGTGGCCTATGAACTGGGAGCTGTAGAAAAACAAGTTAGTCTTGATGATATTCCTAAGGAAATACAGAGTGTATTAAAAGAACAGAATAAATGATTAAAGTAATAGGCATAGGAGAATAAATTAGGCAGTAAAAATATAGGAGGGTTCTATAGCAGAACTATTCAGGCAGACAGTAAAAACAGGGACTCTAATTATTAAACTGCAATCGATGAAAATATAAAATGAGGTGTGACGATGAGGATACTTATAGCAGAAGATGATTTAGCAAGCAGAAGATATATGTTAAAAATATTAGAGCCTTTCGGGGAATGTGATTTTACGGTTAATGGTTTAGAAACCCTGGATGCATTCCTGCTGGCAATTGATGAAAAAAAACCATATGATCTGATATGTCTTGATATAATGATGCCAAAAGCGGATGGTAGAAAGGTTCTTAAAACTATTCGCCAAATTGAAAAGCAAAATAAAACTCTGGATTCAAATAGAGTTAAGGTAATAATGACAACTGCCTTAAATGATACCGAAACAATAAATAGTTCCTATGATTTAGGCTGTGAAGCATACGCTGCAAAACCTATAGATGGAGAAAAATTAATTAAAGTAATAAAAAAATTAGGACTGCTGGAGGATGCAGATTAATAGTAAAGATTTATTAAAGGGAGATACTATGAGCAAGTTAAAACTATCCGATTTAAAATATAACGAAATAAACTCAGTGCAGGAAAAATATATAAAAATACAAAATCAAATTTTATTTATG
>JBAXYJ010000077.1:0-11834 GCA_041670885.1 Clostridiaceae bacterium | reverse complement strand
TGATTATTTCGCGGCAGAAGCTCCGGAGCGGAACTCTGTTCCGCTCCAGTAGATTTTCTTAGCGAACCAGCGGTTCGCCTTTGAGCTTCACGTAAATGATTGTTAAATTTTGTTTTTGGCACAGTATTCTCGCATATTCATGCTTCAGGTTTCTATCCAAAAAGCGGAATAAGCGTATCTGTCAACGATAGCTTTTGCCTGGACACCTTCACCCATGCGTTTGATCCAGTCATCTTTCCGGTATTGAGTGCAGAAGATAGTAGATGTTGTATCGGATCTTCTTTCCATAAGCTCAAAGAGGAAGTATAACTCGCTGTCAGATATATCTGAGACCAGCCACTCATCAATGATAAGCAAAGGAATCTTTCCGTATCGAGTGAGGAGCTTTTCTTGTTGACCCTGAACAAGCGAAGCATCACCATACTCCATTAAAAGATCTGGAAACCTCACATACCTGGTCTTGATTTGTCTAAGACAGGATGCCTTTTTCGTCAGAGATATGAATTACATCGCTGACAGAATGTTTTGCGATGTGTCGGGTTGCTGCGATAGTGTTTCTTGACAACTCCGAGGCACGCAGCTCTAAGATGAGCTTCACATTGATTTTGTTGGCCATATTTATTGGCCTCCCTTCTGTAAAATTTGAGGAAATCCTCATATATATTTTACAAAAGGATGAAGCCGAAGTGGAGCTATTGCGTGAATTAGGTGATAAGTGGAGCTGTTAGCCGTAAAGGTGGAGCTATAAAGCGTATCAGTGGCGCCGCTGGCGCGAAATATTCAAAAGCCATGCTTTGCATACTTTACTACGTTTTCCACACGTCCCTTGCTTTCTGGATCATTACCACGACATAGATAAATATCAAATTTTATTATGCTTACAAAAGTTTGAAAACTTTCTGTATAAATGATATCGCCATGATTCTCACTTACTGCAAGTATCTTGTCCTGGTCATAGACAATCTCCCTTGTACGTCCTCCAAAAAAGAAAAATGCTTTCATATGGCATAAGATAAAGCTTTCTGTCGTAAAGGGCTTTTCCTGCCACCAGACGAACTTATGTCTTGAATTGGACATAACCATGGCAAAACAATAAACCTTTTTGTGTCTGCCGGTATCTGTCTCAAGGATAATCTCTCCCATATCTACCTGTGATTGATCACCCATTGGTGGATCATCAGCTGCTTCATACTGCCGAATTTTCTGCGGCTTTTTAATTCCATACTGTTCACGAATATCAGCTACATAATTACGAAATGCACGTGGTTTAAATGATAGTTTGGTGCCACTCCTTTTTTCCAGCAGCCAATCATAAAGCTGCGCGGCTGACATGTCTGGATATGCCGTCAGACATTCCACCACGTATTCTTCATAAGATTCCGCTTTACGTGGTCTTGTTAAAGCATTCCCCCTTTCAGCAGCATACTCATCTGGAGACATGTCCCAGTATTTCAGTATCGTCTTGTAGTCTCTGCCCAGTTTTCTGGCAGTCTGGCTTTTACTAAAGCCTTTCCTTTTGTACTCTTGGATTTCACCATACATCTTCCAATCAGTCATCCTTTCTTTCACCTCCGGAATAATTCTATCATTCCTTTGAGGTTTTATGGACAACTATGGAATTTTAAATGCCAAAAACTATGGATTTTTATTTGCCTAAATCTATGGAATTTAGTTTACCACTTACATAGTAATAACTCAAAATGAATTAGAGGAGGAATATGGTACTTTTTCTAAGTATAAAGGTAAGACATATAACAATGCTCAGGAGTATTATTCAAAAAGATTAAAGATGATATTAGATGAAGCAGTTAAGAATGTGAATATTTATAGAAATATAGCTAATAAATTGAAAAGTAACGAAGGTATTGATAAGGTTTTGATTGAGAAAATTTTAAATTCACTAGAAGGAAAGGCGCAATATGATGAATTAACTACTAGTGATATAAATGATATTATTGATGCATTTAAAGAGATAGAGAGGGATATAAGTGGAAAGTGATTATAGAAATACAATCTACTGTCCTAAACTAAATGAGGTAGATAAAAAAAAGAAAAAATTAAATGATAAGATAAAAAAAGAACATCCTAAAGTAAAAATTATTTATAATCAAATAAAGAAGAACGATAGCCAATATAAAAAAGACTTTATGAAAATCTATAATTATAAATGCAGTTATTGTGGAAATTCTATAGATAATCTTAGTTCTATTTTGTTTGAAGTAGATCATTACATATGTGAATCTTCATTTACTTCAAATGAGATAGCTGGAAAGATAGAAAATCTAGTTCTAGCTTGTTATGATTGCAATAGAGCAAAAAAGGAATTCATTATTAAGGAAAAGTATAAAGATATTTTAAATCCTGATTTTAACGAAATAAAAAATGTTTTTCTACGAGATGATATGTATTATATCAAGATTGCTGAAAAATATAAAAATGATAAATTTATCGAAGCGTTTTATGATAAGCTAAAGTTAGGATATCAAACAAGAAGATTAGATTTCTTATTAATGAATATACGTGGTTTGTGTGAAAAAAATGAAGGAAAGCCACAAATTGAAAAATTAAAGAGTATATTAATTAGTCTAGAGAAAAAAAGAAATTTAACTAATTGTAAAACATTACAAGATGAGACAAGCATATAAATAATTTATTTTGGGTAAATGCTAAAATGAGCATTTGAATTTTATTTGTTAAAAGTGTACATGCTATTAGTAGAAAATGAAAGCTTAATTAATACATATATATATGAATTTTATTTAAACTTTGTTACAAAAATAAGTATTCATAAAAAAATAAGAACAATATTTTAATCAATCTTTGTTTAAAAATATTGTTCTTATTTTTACGAGAAATTAAGCTTGAAGCCTAATATTTTGATCAAACTTTATTTAAAACCTACAAGATAAGAGTTGAGAGGACTTGAAATAGAAGATCCCCTCAACCTTTATTTTTTTCCCTTGTTCTTTAACACCTAATCTTAGAGTGGTTACATATAAACCATGGATTATAATACAAGGATTTCCTGCATTAAGCAGCAAATAGATATTTAAACATTGAAATTGAGGCAATATTTAAATAAGGAATACAAATATAAACCTTCCCGTACTGGATTATGGATATGTTTTGATGTTGCTGCGGAGCATTATAAAGAGCCTATGCCCTTTCTAATTTAGGTTGTCTGCATTCAGCACTAATGATATTTATATTCCTTTGATATCAAAGCTGAGATTGATTGCAAATAATTAATTAGCATTGCTGCAAAAGAAGGTCTATTGATTTCCTTATATTCAAGCGGATGATAAACTCAGTGATTTTAAATGTTATGACACCAAAATGCCATATTTATAGTATAATATAAAGGTGGATTGGGTTTAGGGCTAATTTTATACTTACAGCCAGAGATTAAATTTTTATGTAAGAGAGGTTGGATTATGAATATTTCGTTTTTTTTGACGCCCAAAAGTGATGTGGCTTATGAAAAAGCAACTTCTACTATGAGACAAGCGATGGAGAAAATTGAATATAACGGATATACAGCTATACCTATAATAGATGATAAGGGCAGGTATGTGGGGACGCTTACAGAAGGAGATTTGTTAAGAAAGCTGAAAAATACACCTGGACTAGACTTTATGAATACAAACAAAGTGGTATTATCAGATGTAGATTTACGTACTAATAATAAGCCGGTTCGCATAACATGTAATGTAGAGGATCTGGTTGTTACGTCAATAAACCAAAACTTTGTGCCAGTTGTAGATGATAATGATATTTTTATAGGCATAATAAAAAGAAGTGACATTATAACCTATTTTTATAAAAAATTATTTGACCAATAGTAAAAAACCAGCCTCTATGGCTGGTTTTAATTATTTCTATAAAAATAAAGCCAGGGTAAAGGCAATTGTGCCATCTTCACTTAGTTCCCCAATTATATAAAACAGCTTTATTAATTAGTATCATTTCAATTTGGGCTTCATGCACGGCAACCTTTGTCTATATACTTCACCCAATCCCCCGCGCTATGAGACCATTACCCCTTACTATCAAATTAAATACAAGTGTATAAGGGAAAAACACTGAATTTTTATTGAAATTTGAAAATAAGTGTGAAACCAAAACTTCTTCTAAATGTATATTAAAACCAGAAGCCAGATTCATAGACCATGCTTGAGATTCTATATAAACCATATATAATCTTTAAAGTAAAGGTAATAAGATACCATATTTCCTATTATTAAAGCCATTTTTTAAAAAATTACCTTAGATTAGCTTAATTTAGCAATTCCATCTTAAAAAAATGCATAAAAATATTCAGAAAAATGAGAATATTATAGATTTTCATAATATTCGATAGTATAATATAAGCATAGCAGTAATGATATGAATAATATATAAAACTCAAAAAAAGTAATATGAAATTGCATAGGTCTTAAATTATTAAATTTTAAGTAAATAATTTAATCGTTTAAATATTGGTAATACGATATACTTGGAGGATAATATGAATACAAATGATTACCTTTTATTGTTAGAGAAAATGTATAGCAAACATTTTACTATAGAAAAGGACGTTAAGGTGTTGGACTACCCTATAAATATATATGCTCGTTACAGCGATGTTGGGGGACGAACTTTCGTAACTCAAAATGACATTATTGATAAGTTTGAAGTGAATGAATTTTGTTTTATTAAATCCTTTGATGAATTAAACCTTAATGATATAAATGATTTTATAATTTTTTTAAAAAGCACTACAGAAAAAATTGTAAATCCAAACAGAGACCACAAATCCACAACTATTACTGGCATTGTAGTATCAGAAAACTCAGCTAGTGATGAAATTATAAAAACTATTTCAAAATTTAAATTTACAAAAGCCTATTTGTTTTATTTACATGGCTGGAGCGACATACGCCTAATATTAATAGACCTTCAGAATAGCAGCATTATTACTAATAAGGAAGGTGCAAAAGTTAAAAAAGTGTACCAAAATACACTTTTAAATAAATAAAGGAGGCTTTTTATGAACTCATTACTATTATTACTAATTGGTATCGTGGTATTTCTTGTTGCCTATGTGCTTTACGGTGGATACCTTGCAAAGCAGTGGGGGGTAGATCCTAAGAGGGAAACTCCGGCTCACACAAAATTTGACAACGTTGACTACTGTCCTGCCGATGCCAGAATTCTTTTAGGCCATCACTTTTCTTCAATTGCTGGCGCAGGCCCAATAACAGGACCAATCCTGGCTGCTGTTTTTGGCTGGGTTCCTGTATTTTTATGGATACTGTTTGGAAGTGTATTTATAGGCGGTGTTCATGACTTTGGTGCTTTATTAGCATCTATAAGACATGATGGTAAGTCAATAGGCGAAATAATAAGGGTTAATATAGGAGAAAGAGGTAAGATGATATTTAATATTTTCGCCTGGGTTACTCTTATTCTGGTAGTTGCAGCATTCACAGATATTTGTGCTGCTACCTTTGCCTTTGATGCTTCAAAACCAACAGCACTGGTTGGTGCACAAGCTGGTACTGCTTCATTATTATTCATTATACTTGCTATGGTATTTGGCTTCTTTGTGTACAGGAAAAATGCTCCAATAGGAGTTTCAACAGTTGTTGGAGTTGTGCTTCTTTTCTTATGTATATGGATTGGTTATGCATTCCCGATTATAAAGCTTACAAAAGTTCAATGGGATGTTCTTCTGCTTATATATATTTCACTGGCATCCATTCTTCCGGTTTGGGTTTTACTTCAGCCAAGAGACTATCTCTGCTCCTTCCTTCTTTATGCTATGTTAATTGGAGCAGTTGTAGGTATTGTTATAACTCATCCTTCAATGCAGCTGGCAGCCTATACATCATTTACAGTTAAAGGACAGACATTGTTCCCATTCTTATTTGTTACAGTTGCCTGCGGCGCAATATCCGGATTCCATTCACTGGTAAGCTCAGGTACAACTTCAAAGCAGATTACAAAAGAAGCACCGGATGCTAAACTAATCGGCTATGGAGCTATGCTTATAGAAGGTCTTGTAGCAATCATTGCTCTTATAGCAGTTGGATATGTAGCAAAATCTACTGGAACACCTGCTCAAGTTTTTGCTGGTGGTGTGGCTGTATTTATGAACAGCTTTGGATTACCAGTAGCAGTTGGTAAGGTATTTGTAATTCTTGCTTTCTCAGCCTTTGCACTAACAAGCCTGGATACTGCAACAAGAATAGGAAGATATATATTCCAGGAGTTCTTTGATAATGCATCAGCTTCAGCTAAGAAGACTTTTGCTAATATTTATTTTTCAACATTCATAACAGTATTTGCATCAGCTGCATTATTAATATATGGATATGCAAAGATATGGCCAATATTTGGTTCTGCAAATCAGCTTCTGGCAGGACTTGCACTACTTGCAATATCAGCTTGGCTTGCAAAATCAGGAAGAAAGTATATCAATACTTTGCTCCCAATGATATTCATGTTTGGTGTAACTCTTACAGCACTTGTTCTTCTGATGAAGCAGTATCTATTTGGTGCAAAGCCGAATTTTATACTTGGAACCTTTGCAGTAGTACTGTTTGTACTTGCTATAGTATTAATAATTGAAGCAATTTCAGTATTTAGCAATAAGCCTCAATCTAAAGGTAAGGAAATGAAAGCTAATTAAGGTAGAATAAATTTACACATATTAGTAATTTCTGCTGACATAAAATAGCAATAAAGGGTATCTCATAATAAAAGTAATTTTTATGGTGAGATATCCTTTTTTATTTAAAAAAATAATTTCAATACTTCACTGTCAAAAATTCTGCTTAGCATTATATGAATAATAAATAATCTTATGCTTAGAATGTAAGTTTAATAATTAATAATTGAACTATATTTATCCATAAGGTATACTAAATTAAGAACAGTTGTATCTTATGGAGGCTATATATGGCAATAGTAACAATGAAGTCCCTTCAAGACCAGATAGCAATGCTGAAAGCTATGAATGAATGCTACAGCAAAGAGATAAATAAGCTTAATTCTCAAATAAATGAGATGAAAGAAGAATATAAAGAAGGAAATGATAAGCTGCTTAATGAAATATATAATTTAAAGCAGCAGCTGGAAAGTTCAGAAATTAAATTAAACAATCGAAATGCAGGAAGAAAGGCTTATTCTAATAAGCTGGTTATTGAAAAAATATATGATCTATACCTGTCAGGAAGAAGCCTTCAGGGAATTGCTGATGAATTAAAATATTCAGAAATAAAAACTAGCCGCGGCAAAGACTGGTCTAAAAGCTCTATCAGGTTTATTTTAATAAATCATGAGAATGTGGTTAATGAAATAGTTGAGGAAGAGGATTTTAATCGAGCAGTAAAATTACTAAACGATAAAAGAAAATAAATAGGTGATACATATGGAATTGGAATTTAATTTAAACTCACTATATATTTGTGTTAATAATATGGACAGGGCAGTAGATTTTTATAAGAGGCTTTTGAATATTAATCCGGATACTTATGATCAGGTATTTAGTATATTTAATATTAATGGATTTAGATTCTGCCTTTTCAATAACGAAAAAGTTAATGAAAAGAAAAGCTGGGGGAATAACTGTCTGCCAAGTTTTAATGTTAATGATATGAATAAACTTATGGAAAAGCTAAATAAGTTAAATTCTAAAATTGTATTTCCTCTTACAAAAATAAATGACAGCTATGTTTTGGAATTTGAAGATTCTGAAGGAAACCATATTGAGGCTTACTCAAAAATATTTTAAACAGTTATATATAATTTTAAGGACCATTTTAGACAGCTAGGCTGTCTTTTTTATTTTTTATTTAGGTGTTAAATATACAAGAAATATGTTTTACAAAAGAACGTGTGTTTGGTATAATCATTATAGATAAACTCAATAACTTTAATTTATTTCGGAGGGTGTATGGATATTAATGAAAAATTAAGAATATTATCTGCAGCTGCCAAATATGATGTATCCTGCTCTTCTTCAGGGGGTACAAGACAAAATACTGAAGGCGGCATAGGAAATTCATTTAAAAGCGGATTATGCCATTCCTTTTCCTCTGATGGCAGGTGCATTTCTCTTCTTAAAATCCTGCTGACAAATTATTGTTCTTATGACTGTGCATACTGCATAAACAGGATATCAAACGATGTAGAAAGAGCTGCCTTTACTCCTGAAGAGGCAGCAGACCTTACCATTAATTTTTATAGAAGAAATTATATAGAGGGACTTTTTTTAAGCTCAGCTGTATTTAAAAATCCAAACTATACTATGGAGCTTTTAATAAGGACTGTAAGAATTTTAAGGGAAGATTACAGATTTAACGGATACATTCATCTAAAGGCAATACCCGGAGCAGATGAAAAATTAATTCATACCGCTGGTCTTTATGCAGACAGAATTAGCGTAAATATTGAGCTGCCATCAAGAGAGAGTTTGAAGCTATTGGCTCCTCAAAAAAACCAGGATTCAATATTTAATCCTATGAAATTAATTAAAAATAGTATAATTAATAATAAAAAGGATCTGGTTTTATATAAAAGCACTCCCAAATTTGTTCCTGCAGGTCAAAGCACCCAGCTTATTATTGGAGCAACTCCCGACAGTGATCTTAGCATTATGAATATGGCAGAAAACCTGTATGAATCGTACAAATTAAAAAGAGTATATTATTCAGCATATGTTCCGGTATCAAACAGTCCTAAGCTAAATGGAATTCTAAGAGCCCCTTTAATTAGGGAGCACAGGCTTTATCAGGCAGACTGGCTTCTCAGGTTTTATGGCTTTAAAGCAAAGGAGCTTTTAGATGAAAATAACCCAAACCTAAACATAAGTATGGACCCAAAGGCAGATTGGGCTATAAGAAATATAGAAAAATTTCCTTTAGAGATAAATAAAGCTTCCTTAAAATCTCTCATCAGAGTTCCAGGAATTGGATTAAAGTCAGCAGAGCGGATAATTCAGGCAAGAACAGTATCAGGAATTGACTATGATGATCTAAAAAAGCTGGGAGTAGTGATGAAAAGGGCAAAATATTTTATAACCTGCAATGGTAAATGGAGAGGGGAGTTCTCCTTCCGGGAAGCCCTTTTAAAGGATAGGCTCAGCTTAGGATTTCAGGAAAATATGTATCAGCAGATTAGCTTTTTTTAAATTCAGGAGGAGAGTATGAAGTGTTTTACTTATGATGGAAGTTTTTCAGGACTTTTAACCTGCGTATATGAAGCTTATTATATAGAAATGCCGGATAAAATAGAGAAAGCTTTAATATATAAGCCTAATTTTATTTATCAGGAAGAGCATATAGAGACTGATATGGATAAATACAGAAAAGTTTATATGGCTTTAAAAGAAAAAGTTTCAGAACACTCCCTTAAAAATATTTACTATGTTTATCTATCAGAGGCAAAAGACTGCGATACTCTTATTCTGAAATATATAAAGCTGGCCTTTAAGCTGGGTCCCAGAACAGATTTATATCATAATAACGAAATAGTTATGAGTATCCGTCAGCTTAGAGAAAAGGTATCAAAGGAAGCTTTAAGAATGCTGGAGTTTATTAGATTTAAAAATATAAATAACTTATATTACTCATCCATAGAGCCTGACCACTACGTTCTTCCTATAATAACTAATCACTTTAAAACCAGGCTTCCGGATCAGAATTTCATAATTCATGATTTAAAAAGAAATGAGGCAGCTATATATAATAAGAAGGAATGGATGATAATTCCCTTTACCAGAGAAGAAGGAGAGAAGCTTATAAATAAAAGTGACCAGGTATTTTACGAAAAATTATGGAGAAACTATTTTAAATCCATTTCAATTAATGAAAGAAAAAACGAAAAGCTGCAGAAAAACCATATGCCCCAAAGGTATTGGAAGCATATGACTGAAATGATGGAATAGCTGAAGCTTATTTAGTATAATGGAAATAGGATTTACAAAAATGCAGGTGATATAGTGATTGATATAAAAACAAAAAACTTAAATATAGATAATAAGGGACAGGTTTATTATTTAACATTTCCCGGTTTCAATAAATACAGCTTTCTGGTTCATGGATTCAGCACAAGGCTGGGAGGAGTAAGCTCCGGTATATATGAATCTATGAATTTAGGCTTTAACAGAGGTGACGATTCTGGCAATGTTTCAGAAAATTATAAATTATTTTCTGAAGCCCTGGGCATAAATTATGAAAATCTTGTATTTTCTTCTCAGACTCACGGTGACGTAATAAGAGAGGTAAAAAGCAGTGACAGGGGAAAAGGAATGATAAGGGATAAGGACTATGACAGCGTTGACGGTCTTATTACAAATGTGCCCGGAATCTTTCTTGTAGGGCTGTTTGCTGACTGTGTACCAATTTACTTTTTAGATCCTGTAAAAAGAGTAGCAGCAATTGCTCACTCAGGCTGGAGAGGGACGGTTCTTCAAATCGGCAGGAAAATGGTTGATAGATTTATGAAGTATGGTTCATTGAAGGAAGATATATTAGTTGGCATTGGTCCTTCAATAGGCCCCTGCTGCTTCCAGGTAGGAGCAGAGGTAGCTGAGGAATTTAAAAGTCTCCCATTTAAAACAGATTCATTTATTAAAAATGACGGAAAAGATAAATATAAAATAGATTTATGGGAGATAAACAAAGCTATATTGATTAATTCTGGAATAAATGAAAAAAACATAACAGTTACTGATGTATGTACAAAATGTAACAGCAAATTCTTATTTTCTCATAGAGGAAGCAATGGGAAAAGAGGCAGCCTGGCAGGAATAATTGGACTAAAATAGCGGAGGAATATGTTAAGGAAATAAGGCATTAAAATAAAAAGAAGGGATTTCCCTTCTAATTTAAAATTTGATAAATTCTATCAAGATCTAATATATATATATAATTGCTGTCAAAATTTATTATGCCTTCTTCTCTCATTTTAATAAGTTCTCTGGAAAGGGAAGGCCTTAATATACCTAAATTAAGAGCTATATTTTTCTTTGAATCTTTAAGCTTTATTTTTAAGCTATTTTGGCTTTTATATTCTTCCAGAATAAAATTAGCAATCTTTTCTCTGATATTTTTAAATGACATTTCTTTAAGCTTAGAGTTTAAAGTCAATATCTTTGATGACATCAGCTTCATAAAATTATTTAAGAATTCCTCATCTATTCTGCAAAGCTTAAGAATTCCTTCCTTGCTTAAGAACACTATTTTTGAACTGGTTGACGAGACTATTGTTGCCGGGTATGTATTTCTGTTTGAAAAAACAACCACTTCTCCAAATACTTCACTTTCCTGAAGTTTTCTTAGTATAAATACTTTTCCGGAGGCATATATCTTCTGCAGTTCTATTTCTCCCTCTAAAACAATTGCCACACTTTTGCAGGGTGAATCCTCTAGAGCTATTATCTCATCCTTTGAATATTCCCTGATAGTATAATTTATTCTGCTGATTTCTTCAGAAATTTTTTCTTCGTTTAGTCCCTTAAATAGAATTGAATTTAAAATTGGAGCATATCCCTGCTTCATTGCTGTTTTTCCTTCAATATATCTCTTATTTCAGAGAGAAGCTCTTCCTCTTTTGAAGGCTCCGGCATCACTGCTTGTTTTTCTTCTTTCTTTTTCTTGAATTTATTTATAGCTTTAATAATGATAAATAAAGAAAAGGCGATAATTAAAAAATCAATAGTTGTTTGAATGAACATCCCATATTTTAGCGGTATAATTTTGCCTGTTATTGAATGAAGTGGGTATGATTGTTCTGAAAGGTCCGTCCCTCCCAAAAAAAGTCCAAACAAAGGCGTAATTATATCATTT
>JBAXYJ010000076.1:0-11894 GCA_041670885.1 Clostridiaceae bacterium | reverse complement strand
GGGTGATTGAATGCTAAAAAGTATAGAAGCTGCCATTTTCGACATGGACGGAACCCTTATTGACTCCATGGGACTTTGGTACAAAATAGATTATGAATTTTTAAATAAAAGAGGTATACCTCTGCCAAAAGACTTAAAGGAAAATATAGAACATCTAAGTTTTGAAGAAACAGCAAAATATTTCAAAAATAGATTTCATCTTAAAGATACTGAAGATGAAATATTAAAAGAGTGGTATAATATGGCTTATTATGAATACAGCAATTGTATTGTTCTTAAGGAAGGTGCCTATGAATTTTTATCTCATCTTAAACAAAATAATATAAAGCTGGCTTTAGCTACATCAAATGCAGAAGAGCTTACAGAGGCTGTGCTGAAAAAAAATAAAATCTATAATTTTTTTGACGCATTTACCTATACCAGTGAAGTAGATAAGCCAAAATCCTGCCCTGATGTTTATCTTCTGGCCGCTGAAAAATTAAATGTAAATCCGAAAAGCTGCCTGGTTTTTGAGGATATTCTGCCCGGAATAATAGGGGCAAAAAAGGCAGGTATGAAGGCTTATGGTGTATATGATGAATTTTCAAGGGAAAATATGGATATGATTAAAGAAAAAGCTGACGGATTTATAGAAAATTATGGAGGATGTTATGACTTGTAAGGTATATTTAAGAAAAGGAATGGGGAAAAAAGCAGAAAGCGGCAATCAGTGGATTTACACAGATGAAATTGAAGGCTTTGACGGAACCTATGAAAATGGGGACATTGCAGAGATTTATAATTTTAAAAGAGATTTTATCGGCAAAGGATATGTAAATGATAAGTCTAAAATTGCCATAAGACTGCTTACCAGGGATATTTCCCAGGAAATAAACAAGGAATTTTTCAGAAAAAGGTTTAAAGCTGCCTTTGATTACAGAAAAAAGGTAATTGATACATCAAGCTGTCGTATTATATTTGGAGAAGCAGATTTTCTCCCAGGGCTTACTGTTGATAAATATGAAGACTACTACGTTATTCAGTCTCTCTCTTTAGGGATTGACAGATATAAGAAAATATTTGTAGAAATCCTGATGGAAGACTTTAATGCTAAGGGTGTATATGAAAGAAGCGATGCCAGGGTAAGAGAGCTGGAGGGCATGGAGCAGACAAAGGGATTTTTAACTCCAAGCTTCCCAACAGAGATAATAATTAATGAGAATAATGTAAAATATTACGTAGATATAGCAGAAGGGCAAAAAACCGGTTACTTTTTAGACCAGAAGGAAAACAGAAAGGCAATTCAAAAACTGTCGAAAGGCTTAGATGTTTTAGACTGTTTTACCCATACAGGCTCCTTTGCCTTAAATGCAGGAATAGCAGGAGCTAAATCTGTTCTTGGCATAGACATTTCAAAACAGGCTGTAGAAATGGCAGAAAAAAATGCAGAGCTTAACGGCCTTTCAGATATAGTTAAATTTGAATGCCATAATGCCTTTGATGTTCTTAAGGATTGGTCAAAGGAAGGCAGGAAGTACGATATGGTAATACTGGACCCTCCGGCATTTACAAAGGCAAGAGAAACGGTTAATGCTGCTGTAAGAGGCTATAAGGAGATAAACCTCAGGGGAATGAAGATGATTAATGAGGGAGGCTTTTTAGCTACCTGTTCCTGTTCCCATTTTATGAATGAGGAGCTTTTTAAAAGAACTATATTTGAAGCCTCAAAGGATGCTAAGCGTACCCTGAGGCAGGTGGAATTCAGGACTCAGGCACCGGATCACCCAATACTTTATAATTCTGACGAATCTTATTATCTGAAGTTCATAATATTTCAGGTATTCTAAAAACAGGCAGGGGCTTTCATGTCCCTGCCTGTTTTTTTACTTCAGTTTTACTTCATTAATTTTATCTAAACTATTTATATCATTTGCAGTTATTTTTTCATTTGACAGTGTATATAAAACGTCATCTATATAAAGAGTTCTTTTAACTGCACTTAAATTATAAAGTTCACTGTTTTTATCCATCCCATCACTTTGAGATATAATACCTTTTTCTTTTATCCCATTCAGGTTTATAGAAAAGACGGCTGCTCCCTGCTTTCCATTACTATCAGTGTACCCATTTCTAATATCAACGGGGATGGATAGAATATTCTTTTCCTTTGAGAACATAAAGGCTTTATGGTTATAAAGAGCTTCCGAGCCGGAGCCCTCACCCCCTATGTTCACCTTGTATAATTCCTTAGGCTTACTTACATCTGTCACGTCAAAGAGTGATATTTTAAGTCCTGTAGGTCTTGCCCTTTTTTCTCCCCCTTCAGTAACTAAAACCGAATCCATTCCAAGTCCAATAAGATGGTTTTCATCATAGGGGTGAAGATAATTAGAAAACCCTGGTATCTTAAGTTCTCCTAAAACCTTAGGATTTGCCGGATTCTTAAGATCTATTACAAATAAGGGATCCATTTCCTTATAGGTTACTATATACCCCCTGTCTCCCATAAACCTAACAGAGTAAATTCTCTCATCCTTTGCCAGGTTATTAAGGCTCCCTGATATTTTAAGATCCTTATCTAATATATATAAATTATTATGTCCATCATTTGATACTCCACCTATTCCATAATAATCTCCTGTGGTAGTGGCTATCCTGAAGTATCCATTGTTCTCATCCATTGAAAATTGGTTAAGAACTGTCCCTTCCACACTTCCTTTGGCAATAAATTTATTATATTTTAAGGAGTATTTATAAATTAGAGTCTCTGCTTTATTATTTTTTAAACTCACTCCTGTAAGATACAGGTTATCTAAACTGCAGTAAACATTCCCTGAAAATCCCAATATTGTGTCTGTCTTTGATATTGAATTCATATTTTCTAAATCCACTCTTGTAATATTTAAATAGCTTCCACTTTCTATTCCGCTGACATACTTTATTTTATCATAGGAATTTACTATTTCTCCATTTGCAGCGCTATCCTCTATCCTTACTTCACCATTTTTCTTATCATCAATTATTATTTCTCTGCTTAAATACTTATTTGAAACTATAAACAGCTTGTTATTTGTTATCCTGGAGGTAACATAGCCTCCCTCAACCTTTAGGTCCCTTACCTTCTTTACATTTTTCTTATCACTGATATCATAAATTACAAGCTGAGTCTTACTTGAAATAAACTTCATGCTGTAATTAGATTTTGCATTTTGTTCGCTTAATGTGGGATAAACATTACCTGCCGCCACCAGGTAGTCATTATAGAGAAAAATTCCTGAAGGTTTAAAGCTTTTGTCTAGCTTTATTTTGCTTACAAGCTCCATCTTTGAGGTTGGATAAGCCCTTACTATGTCTATATTTCCATCTGCTTCATCAATGGTATATATAAACTTTCCGTCTGTCTGGACTATATCCTCTTCGTCTACTCCTTCAACCTGATTATTAGTATTTGAATACTCCTTATTTGAAGCTGATTTTGTGGCTGCATCTTCAGTACCATACATAGCCCCACCTCTTACTCCGGTGTTATAAACATTCTGATTATCTTTTAGTATTTTAAGCAGATTGTCACTGCTTCCTAAAAGGCTTAAGCTTATTCCTGCCGGTTCCTTTTCGTAGGCTTTATTGGAAAGACTGCTTTCTCTCAGCTTAAATACAGAAAGAGACATAATACATATTAAAACAGCTGCTGCCAGTCCCATATACTCTCTTCCTGTCTTTTTTCTTCTCTTCCCCTTTTTTATCCCCTTTTCCAAGGCAAAATCTATTTCAGGCGGAACCTCTATATTCTGGTATTCTTCTTTTAATTTATCTATCTTTTTATTCATAATATCCCTCCTCTAAATCTAATTTTAGAATGGAAAGGGCTTTATGGAGTTTTGATTTAACAGTACCTAAGGGGCAGCCTAAAACCTCTGCTACCTCCTTTAGTGTAAAGTCCTGAAAATACTTCATTATGATAATTGCCTTATAATCTCCGCTTAGAGAGTCCAAAGAATTTCTAAGGTCAATATAAGATTCACTTTCAGCTTTATCTGCCAGTATATCCTCTTTTATCTCTGCTGTATCTTTTTTCTTTCTCAAAAAGTCTATGGCTGTATTTATAAGGATTCTGTTTAGATATGTGTAGAAATACCTGGGCTCCTTTATCTTTTTCAGTGATATATAGGCTCTGTACACTGTTTCACTGACAATATCAAGAGCATCTTCCCGATTTTTCGCATAACTAAAAGCAGTCCTGTACAGCATATCCTTTTTGCAGGATACCAGCTGATAAAAGGCATCATCATTTCCATTTACTGCACTTTTAACTAAATCATTAATCTCCATAATATTCTCCTTTCAATCATTAGACGAAGAATATTTATATTTGGTTCTAAAGTTTTATTATTCCATCCTTATATTTTGGAACAACACTTATAATGTCCTTTTTAAAACAGTATTTTAAATCTTCAAACTGTTCTATTTCTATCATTCTTTTATAATGGGCAGCATTTTCCACAAAGGAAAAGTCTCCGCTTTCTTTGTACATAAACTGAGCTGTTTTTGCTATATCAGTAAGTTCCAAATCCTCCTTTTCTGATATCAGATCAATAATATAACCTGCTGTGAGAAAATCATCTATGGAAAACTCATCATAGGTTCCTGCGTTTATTATAACCACATCTTTATTGAGCTTTATCAGCTCCCCGCTTACACTTTTCCCATTTAATACAGATCCGATTAATATTTCATCAGCATATTTTGCTCCTCTTATAGCTCTTGTACCATTTGTAGTAGTGAATATTATAGTATTTCCTTCTACTGTTTCCTTCTTGTAATCCTGAGGAGAATTTGAAAGATCAAAGCCATCTATTTTAAGGCCTTTTCTTTCACCGCCTAAAAGTCCTGTACCTATATTTTTCTGTTTAGCTAGTGCTTCTTCTATAGTAAGTGCCGGTATTACTTCTTTAGCCCCATTGTTAAGAGCTGTGGTTATTGTAGATGTGGCCCTTAACGTATCTATTATTACCGCTGCTTTTCCTCTCAATTTTTCTTCTTCAATATATTTTGCAGATATTATTACGTCTATTTTCATTCTTAACCCTCCAAAAAAATAAGAGATTGCATAATTTATGATTATATTCCATCTTGAAAAAACGGTACGATTCGTTATTTTCAAGATGGATCAGATGAAGGTAATTATGCAATCTCCCTAACCATTCGCTTTAAAGCGAATCTTTTTAGTATTTCTGAACCGTTTTATTGTGTTTTTTTCTTTCTATTCCACCTATTATTTTGAGTATGCAATTGAATAGGTAATATTTTGGTATCACAACACTTCAAACGCAAAATCATTAAGCAGTTCACTAAAACGTTGGCAATATTTTTGTGAAAGCATCTTGCTTGGAATATGGTCCTTATAATCTATATGATTAATTTCCTGCCTATTATCATACTTTCCAACTTCCTCATCTTTAAGAGTTGTTGTAAATATTACTTGGTTTGGTAATTTATTAAATTCATCAATAACAATCTTTTCTTTAGCTGTCGACAAATCTTCTGCTCTGAAAGAATCTATGATGATAGGTAGCATATGTCCCATCATCTTTTGTATTGCATACATTCTAACGATATGAAAAATCGTTGCCTCACTACCAGAAAAAATCTCATCCTTTTTCGTAAACAAACCATCGAAAACTAAATTACCATTGGAATCAATTTTTTTGTACAAAACATTCATATTTTTTACAATTGCTTCCATGATTGCTTCTCTTTGATTTTTTGCTTCTTCTATTGAGTTCTCGGAAACAATTAATTTATTTTGTAGTTCTCCTATTTTTTTATCAATATCTACAATTTGTTTTTCAGCATCTGATGCAGAAAATATCTGTTCTTTATATGATACAATCGCTTCGAGTGTTATATTATCATCCTTCATCAGCTCTTGTAACTGACACTGCTCATTTAAAATTGCAGCATCATATTTTTCTATCTCTTCATCATATGCAGCCATTTTATTATTTATCGAATTAATGATATCATTTCTCATTTCTACTGTAGAAATATCAAATGAATATGCTGTCCGCTTTGATGACGTTGAGAAAGAAATATTCTTTGAATTACAATCCATACATTTTAATTCACCCACATCAATGTTTCTATTAAGTGAATTTAGTTCTTTGATTGTATTTTCCCACTTTGACTTTCGATTAGCAGCCAAATTCCTATCTAATTTATTAAACACCCCAGTCACATCAAGTTTTGGATCATTTACAATAATTCCATAAACATTTTCAAGTAATGCCCAAAATGATTCCGCAGAGTTTTTATTAAAAAGCGCCTTAGATAATGCAACTTGACATTCTTGTATAAAATCTTTTTCTTTCTCAGGTGGGCAAGTTCTCAATTCAAAGTCACTAAGATAATTCTTAAAGAGTGTAACAAGCTCTTTTCCTATTGCTTTGGGTGAATTTCCTGTTGCTCCTTTTGATTGTAAATCCCATAGTTTATCCGAATATGTATCCATTCCCGTTAAATCATTAAAAAAATCCACAATATAAAAGTATATTTCATCACTATCCTTACGAAAATTCATAAGATATAATAGAGCCTTAGTTTCTGTGTCGGCTCCAGATTTTCTTGTTTTTTCCGATGACTTTACAACATAGGACATCTCCTCACCTCATCTCCCTGCTAGCTAAACATTAGCTTATATATACTCTCTAAATTATCCTCAATTACTTTAAATTTTCTTTTTCTAATCTATCTAAGATTTTAAACAAATCCCAAATTTTTTAATTTTAAAATGGACTCTATCAATACCTTACTATTAAGATTAAAACAATTTTACCTCTGATGCAATATCCCTGCTTAATTTCCTAGTAAAACTCATCCTCAAGTGAAATCGCATTAAATATTTCAAGTCTTAACGACTCATCCTCATCATAAGTACAATTTAAAATAGCCTCTAGTATTCGCCTAAGTAATTCCTCATTGATATGTCCTGCCGCCACATGGTAGCTGATATTTTCCATCTCTCTGAAATAGATATTGGCAATGGACATATATCCATTTTTCAACAAAAACATTGCTGTTAATGTGATTGCTATTCTTTTATTTCCATCAATAAAGCAATGAAATTTACAAGCACAAAAAAATAAATGCTCCAACTTGTCCAAAAATGTGGGATAATACTCATCATTTTGTATATGTGTCAAAACACTGTCTAGCTTTCCAATATCAAGCTCTCCATCGTCGCCACCACCACTATTTTCAATGGTTGACTTATGAATTTCTACCGCCTCTTCTACCGAAATATAATTAACTTCCCCCATCTATCCACGCTCCTTTAATCTAAGAAGCACATCTTGATTCTCCTTCATCAGCTTCTCTAACTCGTCTCCAGCAACACCAAGAAATCTTTCATATTCTTCTGGTTCTAATGGCTTAATATATTCATTAAGCTGAAAATGAAAAGCATCTCTCAAGGCCATATCACGACTTGCCATTTTTGTTCTAGCTCTTACAATTAAAGGTTTCCATAGCGGAAGAGTTTCAAATGCAGTAAATAGATCTGTCATTTCCCAATTATTTAATTTGCGTCCCAACTGTTCAGATTGTTCTTTCATCATTGCAGCTAATCCACACTCATATGAGGAAATTAAGTCTAATACTTCTGAATAGAGTGTATCTCTCATTCTGTCTTTTTCTGTCAAACTTAATATCTTTTTGTACTCTGTTGCCTTTTCTTTAAAAATACTTTGATATATCTTATCTGTATAAATGGCATATTTACTATTTCCCATGTCTACATAGTCGCGAAGGGCATCTGTAAATTCTCTCCTGTAGTTTTCCTCCTGTAAAAAGGCACTAATAAAATCTTGATCACGTTGATTGATATATTTTGTCAATCCACCTGTTCTTTGATTAACAAAATCAATTACGATATCCAACATGATTTTACGAAGAATTTTTGCATTTTCACTTTCAGTCAGTAACATTGCCATGTTTAAAAATGCTTTAAATCCAAATATTGCAATTTGCGGAGTTCGATTACTGATGTTCCCGACATTTATGTCGGGAACATCTTGACTAATTACACAATCCAAAAAGGTCTTTAATCTTTTCCCTTTTAAGATTTCATAACCATTAATAGAAATTTCTTCAACATTTTCACTAACATATCTTTCTATCGTTCGAACATCAACATCAAAATATGTTGCCGTCATAGATTTTGTAAAACATAATTTATCTTCAAAAATTATCCCTTGTAAGCCAGTTTGATTTTGCACTTCACGAATTGCCAAATCATTATTCAAAATATTCTGTCTATCAATTTGCGAAGTCGTTAAGTCCTTTGCCATTTTTTCACCTCTTTCAATATAATCAGATTCCATGCCCCTTCATTATCTCACTACCCGCAATTTGGGATAACTGGATATGTTATACATTCTCACACAATATATACCTGTTTAACCAGAAGAAATTCCAAATTTACTTACAGCACAGTATAAAATTAGATAAAATAGGTATCATACAGGTATCACACCACATAGAAAAGCCCAAGAACCGCGTAAATACGCCATTCTTGGGGATTTGCACTATGCAATCTCACTAAATAAGAGATAAACATATGTTTACCTCCATACTATACCAAATTATTTATCAGCCTTCCATAGTAAATAAGCAATTACAAAAACCGAGGCCTGACTAAACAGCCTGATATCAAAGCCAGTTTCCTTATATATCTTATCCAGCCTGTATATAAGAGTATTTCTATGAACATAAAGATTTTTTGAGGCTTCACTGATATTTAGATCAGCTTTTACGAATTCCTCAATAGTATTAATCATTTCACCATCAAATTTGTCCAGCTTATACTTAAGGATATCCAGCATTTCTTTTTTAGTTTTCTCATTTAAATTATAAGCTATATTCTCCAGCATAAGGTTATCGTAGCTGTATATCCTGCTCTTTACACCAAATGTCTCCCCATAAAGCTGTGCTTTTTTCGCCTCTTCATAGCAATTTCTTATTCCCTTATAGCTTTCTGTTTCCCTTCCAAAGCTTACGCTGCAGTCAATATACAGTTCAGATGCCATGGAGCCCTTTATGCTGCCCGCATGTTCACTGTTGTCCTCTGAATTTTTTATAAGAAGTATGTCATCGCCGTATATTATCGTAAAGGCATCAGCATCTCTGTATAATTCTTTTATTATACTTAGTGCATCATATCTGCTTCCCTGCAGATGGATAAGGAATATAATAGTTTTTCCTGAAAGGAAAGGTAAATTCAAATACAAGTCGTCCTCTAAAACTTCTTTAGAGGACAACAAATTAATTAATATTTCTTCTTTTTTTGATTTTATTTCTTTTATTCTGCTCTCTATGGTATATTTTAAAAGGGATGCACACATTTCATATTCTTTATCTAAAAACAGATTAAGGATTTCACTATTTATTGAAACTTCAGAGACTTTATTCTCCCTGCTGCCATTTAATCTGCCCTGGTAAAATACTTTCCCATTTTTATATTCAATTCTAAATGGGATTCCTGCAGTTTCTTCTATATCTGCTAAAATATTCATGAAATTGTACATCAGTTTCCTCCTATAATACAGTCAGCTCTGTTTCCTTATCAAATATATGAATCTTTGTTTCATCAAATGCTACCTTTATTGTGTCTTCTGATTTAGCTTTTGATGTTCCGTTAACTCTTGCAGTAATGCTGGTAGTTCCATCCTTTAAATACAGATATGTTTCTGATCCCATCATTTCTGTAACTTCAACCTGTGTTGTTATTACTGCATCCTTATGCTCTGCTATGAATTCATCACCGTCATTAATGTTTTCCGGTCTTATTCCAAGAACAACATCTTTTCCTATATAATTTCCTTCTTTTAATACCTTAGTCTTATTCTCTGTTAATATTACCTTTTCATTTTCAAATTTAGCATATACTTTCCCATCTTCTTCTACTAATGCTGCATTAATAAAGTTCATCTGAGGACTTCCTATAAAGCCTGCAACAAACATGTTTGTAGGATATTCATATATGTTTTGAGGTGTATCTACCTGCTGAACTACACCATCTTTCATAACAACTATTCTGGATCCCATGGTCATAGCTTCTGTCTGGTCATGGGTTACGTATACAAATGTAGTCTCAAGTCTCTTATGAAGCTTAGCTATCTCTGTTCTCATCTGAACTCTCAGCTTAGCATCCAGGTTTGATAAAGGTTCGTCCATCAAAAATACCTTAGGTTCTCTTACTATAGCGCGTCCGAGTGCTACCCTTTGTCTTTGTCCACCTGATAATGCCTTTGGCTTTCTGTCTAATAAATGCTCTATGTCAAGAATTCTTGCAGCTTCTTTAACCTTTTTCTCTATTTCTGCCTTTGGAATCTTTCTTAGCTTAAGTCCAAATGCCATGTTATCAAACACTGTCATGTGTGGATACAGGGCATAGTTCTGGAAAACCATTGCTATATCTCTATCCTTTGGAGCTACATCGTTAACCAGCTTTTCTCCTATGTATAATTCTCCCTTTGTTATCTCCTCAAGTCCTGCTATCATTCTAAGAGTTGTTGATTTACCACAGCCTGAAGGTCCAACAAATACTATAAATTCTTTATCCTCAATCTCAAGATTAAAGTCTTTAACTGCTGTTACATTTCCTGTATAAACCTTATAAATATGCTTTAATGACAAATTTGACATAAAACTTTTCCTCCTTAATTATTATATTATAATTTTACAGCTAAGGAGGAATTTAATCTATTCTTAAAACAAACAAAAGTTATCATGTCAATTTGTATGATAGTACAAACCCTGATATATATTCTTATCCTTTAGTGTCTTATCAATACTATTTAGTATCTCCCATTTCTTCAGACTCCACATGGGGCCAATCAGAAGCTCTCTTGGGGCATCTCCTGTCAGTCTGTGGATTACAATGTTTTCAGGAAGAAGCCCTATAGAATCTGTTAAGATATCTATATACTCTTCTTCAGTTAAAAACCTAAAACCACCTTTATTATATAAATCCACCAACGGAGTATTTTTAAGAAGGTGTAAAAGGTGAAACTTAATTCCCTGAATATCTTGACTACTTAAATACTTTACAGTATCCAGCATATTTCCCTTATTCTCTCCGGGCAGCCCAAAAATTATATGAACTACTACATCTATATTTCTTTTTCTTATTCTTTTTAATGCATCTTCAAATACAGATAAAGGATAACCCCTGTTAATCAGTTTTGCAGTTTCTTCATTTGAGGTTTGGAGCCCAAGTTCTATAAATGTATAAGTCTTTTTATTTATTTCTTCCAGAAGATCTAAGGCCTCTTCACTTATTGAATCTGGCCTGGTTGCCACAGACAGAGCAACAACTCCTTCTTTCTCTATGGCCTGATAATACTTTTCTCTCAGAATATTAACCGGAGCATAAGTGTTGGTATAAGCCTGAAAATAGGCTATATACTTTCCGCTTTTCCACTTATTATTCATTACCTTTTTAACCTGTTCAAACTGCTGATCTATTGCAAGGTTTCTGCTTCCTGCAAAATCGCCGGAACCTCTTTCGCTGCAGTAAATACATCCTGTACTTCCTATATTCCCATCTCTGTTTGGGCAGGAAAAACCCCCATCTATAGAAATTTTACAAACCTTATCTCCAAATTTTTCTCTTAAAAACTGATTAAGGCTGTAAAATCTTTTTTCATTAAAGTATTTCATATAATCACCTGTATTTAGTATATCATATCCTGTCTACTTTAAAATCCTCCATTTTCATCCGATAGGAACCTGTTTTATCATCTGGTTCATTATTTATAGTAGAAACTGAAAAATAAATAAACTTTTTATCACAGAAGGAAAATGAGACATTATTTTTATCCTGATTGAAATTATCTTCAAACTTATATTTAATAAGT
>JBAXYJ010000075.1:0-11989 GCA_041670885.1 Clostridiaceae bacterium | reverse complement strand
TTCTGTCCTCCTGCATTCATATCTTTCGCAAAGCATAGCCGTCAGATACATAACATTTAGTGTATGTTCCGCTAAGCCGCCTATATAATTATGATGCATGGAAACTCCGCCAATTCCTCTTTTAAATTTATCCAGAAAAGCTTCATCTTTAAAGAAATAATCATTTAAAGCTTTACCTTCCCTTGACATAATATAATCATTTGTATAAAGCTCTATATCCTCCATGATCTCTTCAATTGGTCTTTTTACAGTTGGAAGATAATCAGAGATATCATAATCTGAAATTACTTCATATTTTTTAACATCCAGGTTTCCATCTTTATATCCTTCAATTTTCATTACAGTACCTACTGCAATATCTCTCTTTTTACTTGGAATAATCCCTTTTATTTCTCCGCTTTTATCTGCCAGCATGCATATAACCTTATCAGGATCTCTGGCTATGATTTTCATTACCATTAACGAAATTTTTATATTATTTCCGCTTTTTATATCACTTAAAAAATTCTCTTTTTTATTCATATTTTCCTCCAAATTAAGTCTATTTTCTATATGTAGTATGTGCAAAATAAATATTTATATATTAGGAAATTATATGAGGAAATTGCATAATTCATAAATTCCCTATTACAGCTTAATGGTTATTATTTGCTCATAAAAAAAGAGCTCGATTATGAGCTCAAGGGTTTCGTTTTATGGTGCATGATAACAAAAACAGTAGAAATAACATATTTGCTAACAAATATATTAGCAAATGATAGGCAGAGTTTTCTCTGATTTTTATTTATCTATTATTAAATTAGGAATAATATTATCAGGGATAGCACTTTTATCAACTGTGGAAATAATAATATACTTGAAGAAAATTCCTACATTTGATGAAACATTCATTTGGGTATTTTCTTTTTTAACAGTAACATTTAATTTGTCATTATCAACACTTATGTTGCTGATAGTATATACCAACCCTGATAATGGTTCAGACCAATCAACTTGTAAGTATAAAACTTTTTTGTTATTAAAGTCTAAATCAGAAATCTTCAACTTATTTAGATGTGTGCTTGTGAACTCTGACCATTCTTTTTCGTTATTAAAAATATATATGTCCTTTTCTGGTGGGTTCTGTACTTCACTATTAGTTTCAGTAGAAAAACCAAAGACTTCAGAGTAGACTTTATTATATTTGATTGACTTATTAGAATTAGTACATGCTACCATAGTAAATATAAAAAGACAAATCAATAAAATTGATACTATTTTCTTTATCATAATCTTTACCGCTCCCTAATTTTATCATTATATATAATTGTACGGAAATGACTCTTGAAAAATGAAAATAAAATATTTTTATTTAAAATATATTATATTTCTTACTTCTTTACCATTAAGCAGAAAATCTATTGTATTTCTTTGGGACAGATATTGTAATGATACTTTTAATTCACCATTTTCACCGCCTAATTCTTCCTGCATAAGAACTGCATACTTGGGATTAGATCCTGATTTACTATTTATACTCATAGTATAATTTTATTTATTCAATATCATATTAGTCTATTATTGTATATTTTTCCTGTTTCAACATTACATTTTTTATAAAAAAACCCGGGACATTTCTATCCAGGGTTAATATATATCAATGGTGGCTCTGCATTTTGCCAATCTTTCCATCAGCTTCAATGCTAAATATGCCATAATGCAATATACTATACCTAAACATACTTCTTTAAATATTAGAAAATATATTGCATTTAAATTTAAAATATCATGATTTATTAATAACCTGCATGCCTTTAATGAATTAGTCAGCGGCAGTATGTTACTGAAGCATTGAAGAGAGTAGGGCAGCTTTTCTGTGGGAAAGTTTACTCCACATAGTGCCATAAGCATCATAGAAGATAAGTTTAACAATAGGTTTATATCTCTGGTAACAAGCCCAATGCTGCCAATAAATAATCCCATTGAACAAGCAGTGAAAATTACACTTAATAAACATAATGCAAATATTGGTATCTGATTAATTTGAATTCTTACATTGAAAAATATAATACCTGTAATTAATCCTATGACAACAGTTATAATCCCATCCAGTATATGAAAAATTGACTTGGTTATAAAAAGATTGAACTTATTACAGGGTGATCCAATTATTAGTTTTAGTGTTCCAAAGCTTCGTTCGTCAATTAAATTACATCCTACTCCAAAGAAAGCATTATACATACAAAGAATAAATGCATTTCCTATTATATAAAGAGTTATATCTTTATCACCATATGCATGCCTGGCTACCAATGAGAAAAATAAAATTTGAAAAATAGGGTTAATGACCTTAACAAGTAAATATACTTGTGGCTGTAAGAAACCATACAAACCCTTAAAGGAATAAAGCCCATTCCTGTATATCCTCTTTATTATATCCATATTAACTTACCCCCAAAGTAGCTTTAATTCTTGTATTTTTATCTATCTTTATAAATAAAAGCCTGCTTATTATAAGGTAAATGACTGATATAACTAATAAAATACAGATCTCCCTATAGAATAAATTATAATTACTTATACCTAAAGAGCTCTCTCTTAGAATTTTCACAGCCCAGGTTGGTGATAATATATAACCAACATACCTTAAAAATCCCGGCAGCATATCTGTTGGAAATATAAACCCACATAAAATAAATATGGGATACTCCATACAATTCATAAGTGCTCTGGCGTTTTTTGAAAGTGTAAATATGGGGGATATCACCAGCGCAATGCAGATAAATGAAAAAATCATTAATGCAAAGCATAATAAAAATAAAAACCCATTCTTAATATACATAGAACTATTGAAAAATATTCTAGTAAAAATCACGCTTAGAAACATGCCATTTAACCCTAAAAAAGTATTGGCAATTACTTTCCCGATAATTATTACTGAAAATTTAGTTGGACTGCAGAATAGATTTTCAAGAGTACCCATATATCTTTCTCTTTCAATATCTCCCGCTGAAGAAAAACAAATAGAACTCCATAAGCTTGTTAGCCCGCTGCCTAAGACCACAAAATTTACATAATTAGTATAGGATGAATCCTTATACATCATGTTTAAAATAAATGTATAGATTAAGGGCTGAAATATTATACAAAACCTAAAGGTTGCTCTTGAAAATGACTGTGACAGATGAAGTTTAAAGGTAGAGTAAATAACCTTCATATTATGCAATTTTATCACCGCCTACAAGTTTTATATACACATCCTCCAGCAATCCATTTTCATCATTAATATATTTTAGCTTTAACTGTTTTGTGGTACCAATATCAATTATTTCTCCATTATTAATCACAGCAATCCTGTCACAAAGTTCATCAGCTTCATACATATAATGGGTAGTTAACAGTATAGTCTTTCCTTCATTTTTAAGTTTCAAAACAATGTTCCTTAATTCCTTTGCCCCAACAGGATCCAAACCTATTGTGGGCTCATCTAAAAACAAAATTTTCGGCTCATTTATCAACCCTCTCGCAATTTGCAGTCTCTGTTTCATCCCCTTTGAAAAATTCTCTACCTTTTCATGTTCTCTTCCCTCTAATCCAACTAATTTAACTAATTCCGGAATACGCTGCTTTAATACCCTGCCCGGTACTTTATATATATCACCAAAATACTGCAGATTTTCATAGGCTGAAAGCCGCCAATACAAGCCTCTTTCTCCACCAAAAATAAAGTTTATTTTATCTCTGATGAATTTCTCTTCACCAAAACAATTATATCCAAAAATTTTAGCCTCACCTGAAGAAGGTGCAAGTAAAGTTGTTAAAATCTTGATTGTGGTAGTCTTACCTGCCCCATTTGGGCCTAAAAGTCCAAAAATTTCTCCTTGGTTAACTGTAAATGAGATACCCTTCAGAGCTTCAATTGTTTTTTTCTTTCTCATACTTATGGTACCATGATAAGTTCTTTTTAAATTGTTTACTTCAATGGCTAAACCCATTTTATTTCCCCCTTATTAACAATTAGCATACTATATTGATGTTTATCTAATTAGATGATTGTATTATATGACTAGCTGACAGTTTTGTCAATAATTCTCTCAACAATAAAAAAAGACTGAAGATATGATTAAACCTATATCTACAATCCTTTTGCTAATATTATTTAATATTATTTAATGTGCTTGAAAGATACTTAATAAATTCCTTAACTGAGTTTGAATTGATACTATAATACTTTGAATTTTTAACTCGCTCCTCATTAATAAATCCAGCTTCCTTTAACTGCTCAATATGATGTGAAATTGTAGGTGTTGAAAGCTTAACAGCATTTGCAAGTTCTTTACCATTCATGGAATTATTCTTTGACAGCAATTCTATGATTTCAAAACGTGTATCATCTGATATAATTTTTAATACTTTAGTTATGTCCTTTTTGCTAAATTCTTTAAATTCAGGTGAATAGATTAATATTTGATCTTCTCCAAAAAATCTAACAGCTCTTCCAGGTACTAAGTAACTAGGAATAAAAATAAATTCCTGGTAGGGTCCCCTATTTTTAAAGGTTTTCCCCATTATGCTTTCTGAAAATTCAAGTGGATCCTTTACTTCAAGCTCTGCTTCAACCTTCTGATAGTTATTGTTAATATAATCAGTCATTTTCTCATACTCTTCAATAAATTTCTTTGTATTAAGTTCTTCAAGACATAAAAAGAGTTCCTTTAAAAATAATTTTTTATTAAAAAATAAGCTTTTAAGTGCTAAATAATTAGAGCTTATAGAGTTGTATTTAGAGTATAAAATATTTAAACATTCATCCCTTTGTAAGGCTGAACCAATTAAAGCCCTATCAACATACTGTCCATAGAATATGTAAAAGAATTCTTCATCCTCTAATTTCATTACTAAATCCTTATACTCTTGCATATTATTAAAGTTTTTGCTGTTTAATAAAAATTCCAGCATTTCATATCCTTTTGAGGGTAGTGACGTGATAATCTCTCCTGCAAATCTATATTTTTCTTTAATCCCATTAATATAATCCTCAGTATATACATTTTGAAGGCTTATAGGCATTTCTTCATTATTAAAAATTCTCATTAATATAAAAACCAAATCAGCTATAGCTGAATTAGTGAAATAACATTTTTTTCTCGCAGAAACACTTTTCATTATTCTCACCTTCTATTTTATTTACTAAAATTATTATATTACATAATATATAAAAATGCATTAGGTTTGCATATAACTAAAAGACCACACTGTTTCCTGTATCTATTTTCTTAACTCTTAAATGACCATTAATCTTGGAATTATAGACAAAATATAAATTCTGTTATTGATTATCTAAGGCATAAAAAAGCGAGCTAACAATACTGCAGCCCACCGTTCTAAAATTATAACTATGCCTATTATTATGAGTGAATTTATCTTTCATCAAGTTAAAGTTACCTATATACAGTTCTTTATACTATAATAATTTAATAAACAGTTTTGTTAATGTATTTCATCATATTACAGCTTTAAAAATATTAATTAGTTCCGGGCTGTTGTTACACTTCATTAAATAGTGCTAGCAATTCTTCAGACGATTTTACATTATTTATTTTTTCCATAAATTTTTCATCTTCTATTACTTCCATCAATTCTTTGAGTGCATTCATATGACTTACATTATCTATAGCAGAAAGTGCTATTATTAATTGTACAGGGTCATTTTCTTCACTGCCAAATACTACTGGGTTTTTTAAAGTAATAATACCGAAACCAATCTTTAAAGCTCCTTCTTCAGGCTTCGCATGGGGCATTGCAATACCGGGAAGAATAACAATATATGTTCCTATATTTTTTACCATTGATACCATAGCATCTATGTATTTGTCTGATATGAAGCCATTATCTTTAAGTATCTGCCCGCTCTTTCTCACTGCCTCTTCCCAGTTATCAGCCTGTTCATTAATTCTTACGCAATCTTTATTTATAAGTTCTTTTAATGTTGGCCTAAACTGTTCATTAATTATTTCAGATACGCAAAAATACCCGGCAAGTTTTTCCTTAAGCTCTTTATGATTAGTTATTACACAGTTTTCATTTATTATTTTAAGGATATTATCATAAGCTGTCTTCGCTGATTGATCTTTATTCTGATTAAATTCATTATCCAGATTAGCAAAATATAAACTTAATTCACTAATATTTCTTTCAGTTAAAAACGTATTAACCTGAATACATTTAATATTTTTTACATTTAAAGGTATAGTAGAAATAATGACGTCTATGTCATTAAATTTCAGTACTCTATCCACATCATGAGCTGATATTGTATCAATAATATTTATATTAAATAATGTGGTTAGTTTTGTTGAAACAAATTGTGATGTACCGATGCCGGTTGCGCACACAACAAGGACGTTAGGTTTTTTAGAATTATTTTTTTTATTTCTTTCTAAAGAAGTCATGAAATGCAGTGTTAAATATCCTATTTCGTCTTCATTAAATATTTTCCCTGTTTCCTTTTCTACAAATACAACACTTTTCTTTAAATTATTAAACATATTAGGGTAACTTTCTTTAATTTCTTCCAGCATGGGATTTTTCGCATTAAGATCATGCTTTAGCCTGTATAAAGCTGGGCGTACGTGCTGCAATAAGCTGTCAAAAAGTTGGTTATCATATTTAAAGCTATAGCCTGTTCTATTTTCAACCTCTTCAATTAAATTTGATGTTATTAACTGCACATGAACCCAATCATCTCCTTCACTGTTTTTAGCTGAATACATATTACTTCCAAGCAAATGAATTGTAATATAACCTATCTCATCTTCAGGAACAATTATATTAAACTTTTCTTCCAGCATTTTAGCTATTACTGAAGCTATGGCATACTCTGCTGTTTTCCTTAAATTCTTAAGCTCATTCATATCCATATTAATGTCCTTTGACATCTGGATTCTCTTTATTGCTATTGCAATATGAAAAGCAAGATTGTTAAAGGCATCATCAGAAAAAGTACTCTCCATCTGTTCTTCTGCAGTTCTTATGCTTTTTCTTATGAACTCCATATCAATATCCTGAAAAAGTTTCATTATATTTAAATTATTTATCCTGTCCATACTCTGAAAGAGCAGTTTAGTTGCTGCTTTTCTAAGCTCTATCTCTTTTCCTGAAATTTTTATACCATGTCCCTTAGCAGTTTCAAATACTATATTGTTATTAGACAACCACTTTTTCATTTCATTCATGTCATTAATAATAGTGCCTCTGCTTACCATTAAATATTCTGAAATACTATTTATGGTAACATAATCATTTTTACTCAACAATGCGCTAAGCATGTACATAATTCTTTCTTTTTGAGACATAACATAATCATAATTATTAGTTGTTCTAAGAAACTCAAACAGTTTTTTCAGTTCATCCTTAGTTAATATAAGAGAAATTCCATTATTAGGCTTTCTATCAAGTTTAGGCATATTAATTGCCAGTAAATAATCATCTATTTTATCCAGGTCATATCTTACTGTTCTTGAACTAATATTGAATTTTTCTGCAAGCTCATTTATCATTATTGAATTGTCACTGTTTATAATCCTATCTAAGATACTTGAGCATCTGTTATTCAACATATTTATTCACCTTTTTCATATACAATTAATAATAAAGGGCTATAGATAGTATAGCCCCTCCGTATTTATTATGCACTAATATTTACATTATTTATTGCTTTAGACTTTGTCTTTATAAAGTTTGGAATTATAAGTGCCAGTGCAAATATTACTACAATTCCATATACTCCATATTTACCTATCCAGTTTGATGCTCTTCCAATGGTGATACCAAGTACACCAAAATCAAAATCTCCAAAGGTTGTATTCTGGAATCCTAATGAACCAAGTACCGGAAGTAAAAGTGCCGGAGCAAAGGTAATCAAAAGTCCGTTTGTAAATGCTCCTACAATTGCACCTTTTCTGCCGCCTGTAGCATTACCAAATATACCAGCTGTAGCACCGCAGAAGAAATGAGGTACAAGTCCCGGAATTATAAGTACTCCGCCTGCTGCTCCTAAAATAAATAATCCTACTACACCACCGATAAATGAACTTATGAATCCTAATACAACAGCTGTTGGTGCGTATGTGAAGAATACTGCACAATCAACTGCAGGAACTGCATCTGGAATAATTTTTTTAGCAATACCCTGAAAAGCTGGAATAAGATCTCCAAGAATCATTCTTACACCATTATAAACAACAGTCACACCTACTGCAAATTTAAGTCCTGACATTAAAGCAAACAGTATTGGTGATGCACCTCCTGATATTGTTGAAACATATGTTGTTCCTGCAACAAGTGCTGCTATAAGATAGAAGAACATCATTGTAATGGCAGTAGCAATTGTTGTATCTCTTAAGAAACCCCATTTTTCAGGTATTTCCATTTTTTCAGTGCTTTCTTCCGGTTTGCCTACTTTTGAGCCAACCCAGGCTGAAATATAATATGCTAAGCTTCCAAAGTGACCCATGGCAATATCATCACCATCAGTAACTAAAAGAGTATATTTTTGACCTATTGCAGGTGATATTGCGCTCCATGCTCCTAACATAAATCCACCTACTAATATAAGCTCGATACCTTTCATTCCGGAAGCACCAAGTACTGCAGAAAGCAAACATGCCATAAAGAAACTATGATGACCGGTTAAAAATACATATTTATATTTAGTGAATCTGGCAATGATAAGGTTAATAATAAGGCCTGCAAGAAGTATTGACATAGTCTCTACTCCAAGAACCTTTTGAGCTACAGAAACAATAGCTTCATTATTTGGTACAACCCCTGTTATATGAAATCCTTTTTGAATCATCTGCCCAAGTGGAGTAAGATTGGCTACTATAACGTCAGCACCAGCTGCCAGCATCAGATATCCAAGGATTGGTTTTAAAGTTCCTGTAAGAACCTTATATCCAGGTTTTCTTAATGCTATAAGTCCGACAAATGCCATTAAACCCATTAATAATGCAGGCTGTGATAAAAAATCTTTGAAAAATTGTAATACTACCATAAATTTTCCCTCCTATTTTTTTGATTGATCTGCTAATTTTTTGATAATGTCCAATACATCTTCAGTAATTTTTTTCTTATTTACGTAACTTCTGACCACTGCCACCTCCCTGTTTTCAAATTGAGATGCAAGTTCCTTTACAGTTACTATTAAATCAGCCTTTTTCCCCTGAGCAGAATTAAAATCAGTTGATTCTACATTTGCTTTTATTCCATTTTCATTACATATTTCTTCTATTTTCATTGCCAGCATAAGACTGCTTCCAATTCCGTTGCCGCAAACTGTTAAAATATTCATTCCGTTCTCCTCCTTTATCAATTAAATTTTTTTAAATTGATATAATCTAATATTTCGTCCTTCACAGAAGCATTTCTTACGACCCTTAAAAAATCATCATCTTCCAACAGCTGCATAAACTCTGCTAAAACACTAATATGAGATGAATTATCTACAGCACATAAAAATATTACTATATCAACAGGATCATATTCCGGATTACCAAATACTACTGGATTTTTAAGTTTTAAAAGGCCTATCCTAATTCTTTTTGCGCCAGCTTCAGGTCTGGCATGGGGCATTGCTATTCCTGGAGCAATAACAATATAAGGTCCCATCTTTTTTACGGTATCTATCATTGCATCAATATATCTATTTTCAATAGAACCGTCTTTTTCTAAAAGTTCCCCGCCAAATTTTATAGCATCAATCCAGTCTTTAACATCAACATTAACTTCAACTGTCTGTGCATCGATTGAATCTTTAAACATTTAATTTACCGCCTTCCCTCCATTACAAAACTGAAAATCCCAGACTTGATGCATCTTTGTAAAATCCTCTTACTGTTTCAAGTGAATAATCCGACAAATCTTTGCCTACATTGGATAACTTTTTTAACACATCATTAGTTACTGTAATAATGTCACAGCCGCATTTATCAGCTTCTAGAATATTATAAACTTCTCTGCAGCTTGCCCACAAAAGTTCTGCTCCATTAACCTTACTGCATAATTTTTTTGCATTTATCATTAGTGCTACCGGATCTGTGCCTGTATCTGCAATTCTGCCTGCGAATACAGAAACTATACTTTTATTGCCGGGTTTTAAAGCAGCTACAACCTTTTCAACCTGTGAAAGTGTAAAAATAGCTGTTACATTAAGGTGATAACCTTTATCCGATAATTTTTTTATAAGAGGCACAGAAGACTCTCCCTTTGTATTAGTAACCGGTATTTTTATATACACATTTTCACCAAGGGAAGCAAGTACTTCTGCCTCTTTTTCCATGGTAGTAAAATCATCTGAGAATACTTCAAAGGAAACCGGCATATCCTTAATTTTACTCAAAACATCCTTTGCAAATTTTTTATAGTCTGTTATCCCTGCTTTCTTCATTAATGAAGGATTTGTTGTAAAGCCCTTAACTATTCCCTTTTTGTATACGTCAAGCATGTCATTTAAATCAGCTCCATCAGCAAATATTTTAACATTCAAATTTTCTGTCATAATTTTCTACTCCTTTCAGTAACGTAACCGTTTTCTTTATCTTAATTATAGGGCTAATATTTTCTATATAAAGACTAACCTGTTTCAATTTAATTGTGGCAATTTTATACTTACTGCTGAATTTTTTCATCTTATTTACCAACATAATAATACCCCCAATCGTAGTTTAATTATCCTGCAATTAGGGGTACTTCTATCCAAATCCAGGTGAGGATTGCTGCTATAACATTTATCACAAATCAACTTTTGGAAATATTTTGGTTTAAGCGATAATAATATATTATCGAAGTAATAAGAGCAGATAAAATTTTTACGATTAAATCTGATGCGGTATCTTCAAGTCCGCCTTTTACCATAGTTGTTTTAAATAGATAATCTCCTGTAAACTCAAACATTTCCCATAGAGTACCTAAAGCGATTGAAAAACTAAATGCAAATATTAAAGTAAAAATTGTATATCGCTGTTTAGCTGCTCCTTTTTCCTTTATAATAATTCCTTGTATTAAATATAATACAGTAATAACTGCATAACTGCCGGATATAATATGAAGAAGTAAATCCCACCACCAAAATACAATATAGAATTTCTTAATTTCCCCAAAGTATTGCGCAAGTATAACAAATAATACTGATATTAATTGAAAGCTTTGAGGCAGTACTATATCCTTTATATTAGCAATACTGGTAATTAAAAAAGGAAGTAAAATACATATAGCAGCCAGGAATATTAAGGCTAAATCATTCCATTGTTTTGATGCAATACTGGTGACAGCAGTAATTATCAGTATTATTTCAAATAATGCAGCTATTCCCAAAGCCAGCTTACTATTTTTATTATTCATTGTGAATCTATTCCTTTCTGTATGTTTTTAATAACAAGTATTGCATGAAAAATTAATTTATGAATTATGCAATTTCCTCATTTAGTTATATCTTTTCCTTTTTACGCTAAAATATAAATCCAGACTCCATGGAATGAAAAGTATACCTGAAAACTTATAAAAAAACGTATCAGATTTCTCCGATACGGTTATTATTTGTAGATATACATCTCTTAATTCCCCATAGTTATTTTCCATTAAACGGCCATATTTTGTCATAACACTTTGAGCAAAATTTAATTCCTGCATGATTAATAGCTAACAAAAAATTCCTTGAGCAGTGAAATTCTTGCATTTGGTCTATGATTTCAATTTCCTGATATCACAATTTTTAATAATGCCACTTAAGGCAAGCTTATTCTTATTAATAGTTATTGCCTTATTGTGCCTTATGTAGTATAATGATTTCAGATAAAGCAATCAGTTGCTATCTGTGTTATATTATTAAAATTAGTAATTAGGTTAGGGAGGAATATAATATGTTCAAAAAGATTTATAAAACTGTTTTAACTTTGAAGGTTCCAAATACCGAAGGGCAAAATTTAGACTTTACTACAAAAATTTCAGAAAT
>JBAXYJ010000074.1:0-12045 GCA_041670885.1 Clostridiaceae bacterium | reverse complement strand
TGCTATTGACAAAGAGGCGTTAAAGCGTGGTACCTCAGTATATTTGATTGACAGGGTAATTCCAATGCTTCCTAAAAAGCTTTCCAATGGTGTCTGCTCACTAAATCCAAAAGTTGACAGATTAACTTTAAGCTGCTTTATGGAGATAGATAAAACAGGAAAGGTTCAGGACAGCAAGATAGCTGAGAGTATAATTAAAACAAAAGAAAGAATGACCTATACTAATGTTACAAAGATACTAAGGGATAAAGATCCTGAAGTGATAGAAAGGTATAATTATCTATATAAGGAATTTCTTCTTATGGAAGAACTGTTTAATGTCTTAAACAAAAGGAGAATGGATAGGGGAGCCATAGATTTTGATTTTGAAGAAAGCAAGATAACTCTAAATGAGCTTGGGAAGCCAATAGATATAGGACCTTATGAAAGAGCAATTGCTAACAGAATAATAGAGGAGTTCATGCTGGTATGCAATGAAACCATAGCAGAAACCTTCTTTTGGGCAAATGTCCCATTTGTTTATAGAATTCATGAGGATCCGGATGAAGAAAAGCTTCTTAACTTCAATGAGTTTGTTCATAATCTTGGGTATATCATTAAGTGGCAGACAAAAGTTCATCCCAAAGCACTTCAGCAGGTAATTGAAGATGTTAAGGGAAAAGAGGAAGAAACAGTTGTCAGCACACTTCTTTTAAGGTCTTTAAAGCAGGCCAGATATTCTCCGGAATGTACCGGACATTTTGGATTGGCTGCTAAATATTACTGCCATTTTACATCACCTATCAGAAGATACCCGGATCTTATGATTCATAGAATAATTAAAAGCTATATTAAAGGCCAAATTGATGATAAATTGACAGATAAGCTTAAAAAAGATGTAGAATATGCTTCAGATCAGTCCTCAATAAGAGAAAGAATAGCAGCAGAAGCAGAAAGAGAAGTTGATGACTTAAAGAAAGCAGAATATATGCAGGATAAGATTGGAAAGGAATATTCAGGCATTATATCCTCAGTTACCGGGTTTGGCTTATTTGTAGAACTGCCAAATACTGTTGAGGGTCTTATTCATATCAGTTCTCTGGGAAGTGACTATTTTAATTTTGATGAAAAACATCTGACCCTTACCGGAGAAAAAACTAAAAAAAGATATTCCCTGGGCAATAAAATAAAAATTAAGGTTTCAAGGGTTGATATGTTTACCAGAGAAATATATTTTGAAGAAGTAGAAGATGAGGCCATCGAAATACCTTTAGCCTCCCAGCAAAACAAAGATACTTTGGTATAGGAATTGCCTTATAAACTATGGTATAATATAATAAAAGACTACAAATTACTATGTAATTTTCTGAAGCAGGTGTTATAATGACTGATGAAAAAGAAAGATTTAAAAGATTGGCTGAGAATAGGAAAGCCTTCCATGATTATTTTATAGAAGAAACTTATGAAGCCGGTATTGAGCTGGTTGGGACAGAAGTGAAATCCATAAGGCTTGGTAAGGCTAACCTTAAGGACAGCTATGCTGAAGTAAGAAATGGAGAAATATATGTATGTAATATGCATATAAGTCCCTATGAGATGGGTAATATCTTCAACAAGGACCCACTACGGGAAAGAAGGCTTCTTCTTCATAAAAGTGAAATAAGAAAACTGGAAGAGTACGCAGCTCAAAGCGGATATACTCTGGTGCCCTTATCTTTATATCTTAAAAATGGAAGAGTAAAGGTAGCAATAGCAGCAGCAAAGGGTAAGAAATTCTATGATAAAAGAGATTCTATGCTGGAGAAGGATGCAAACAGAGCTATAGAAAGACATTTAAAGGAAGACAGCAGATACTAATACAATTTTTATAAATATTTACATTGCAATAACTTCATATATGAGTTATTATAAGTAAGCAAATTATTATTATCATCATGGGGGCGTAATGGTTTCGACGGAGATGAGTGATACTTAAGAAGCGAGTCGTAGGTTCTCGGAACTACGTTAAAAACTGAGAAAAATAATAAACGATAACAATAATTTAGCTTTAGCAGCCTAGTCTGCTAACGTCAGCCCGGGAGTCCCACGGCCCGGATACTGGCGTCGATAGTGGGAAAACGAGCCTGTGAAAGCTTTGACACAGGAACGGAATTTATGAAGCTACTAAAAGTATAAGCCTGCTTTTGGGCGTATACCAGAGGGAATGTTAAATCAAGAGCTGCACTCGGAGATGCTTTTGTAGAGCTGTTTTCGGACAGGGGTTCGATTCAGAAGAGTCGCCTTATGAAGTGATTCATAAGTGAAAACCTGGCTCTATCGGTGAAACCGCATCGCAATGGCGGCGGCAATACCGAGTGGTATGTTGGGAAACCAAACAGCTACTTATCGACTCATAGGCTTCTAAGTCTTAGGATATGAAGCACTAGGATGGAAGGAATAAACTAAATTTTACTTCCATAACATGCCAGGGAACTTAATTAGGAAGATTTAAATTAATTTTCTTATTAAGCTCGTGGGATAGTCAGCACCATTAGTAATAATGGATAATGTGTCTCCTCGCCTCCACCATGAGAAAAACCACACATTTTTGTGTGGTTTTTTAAGTTATATTTATAAATTTATTATAAAATTCCTCTTTTAATTTTAAAGCTTTTTCTGAATATCTGCCATTTCTGGAAGTAATGCTTTTATATTCATTTATAATAAGTTTTGCTCTCATTTTTTTCGACTTTATAACTAAATATGGTTCGATAATTTCAAGTAGTCTTATTGCATTATCATGCGTTAAAATGTAAGAATAAGATTTTTTATGGTAATTCTTATATACCTTTTTATTAATTATTTTACCCATATCTGTCTTTTCTTTGATAAATTCCAGTAACTCTAAGGTAGTAGAGCTAATACTAACACATGGAGCCGGAAACTGATTATTATGAAATCTAATTAACATAATACTTCCCTCCCCATCTATAATGCCAGCTATATATGCTTTTTCCTCATTTGTCATAATAAATCACCCATTATATTTTTTACTGTTATTTTTAAATTATACTTAATGTTAATTATATAAAATAATTTTTAAAATAAAGTAAATTTTTTTGAGAGTAATATTAAATAAAAATTAATATAAAGAGCAGAAGATTATTGAAACTATGATTGATATTACTGAAGTTGAAGTTGTAATTGAATAGAGAATTTTAATGTTTATTGCAAGTACTTGCAATAAACATTAAAAGCTATCGAGTGTTTTAAATTTTTACACTAAAACCATAAAAATATCTTGCTGATTTTGTAAATTAGAGCTATATATGGATATATAAGTTTATGTGTAAAAAAGTAAATGAGACGGCTTCATTTTATACAAAAATACGGAAGGAGGCTGCTCCAGTGAAAAAAGTTATATTGCTGATAATGGCAATTATGTTGTTATCCTCTTGCAGTTGTATAAAAAACACAGGCAGCAAAAATAATTATTTTGATAAAACAATGAATGCAACTGAAACAATTCTTAATTGCCTATCGGAAAATAATGCAGACGGAATAAAGGAGTTGCTTTGTCAAAGAACCAAGGAGCTTCCGGATATTGACAAGCAGATACAAGCCATGCTTGATTATTTTGACGGGAAAGTTGTATCGTACAATAATGAAAAAAAGTCTGTAAAAAAGACAAGTGCATCAAAGGATGATGGTGTTTGGACTGAAATATCGGCTTACGGGCATATTCCGGAAATTGTAACCGATACAGGGAAGAAATACAAAGAATTGCACGTATTTTATCGTTATGTAGATGCAAAGCAGCCGGATTTAGTTGGAGTAACTACAATTATATTAACAGGTGCTGATGGGACAGAATGTTATGTTAGCATAGAGAAACCAGATTAAATTTTTGGGGCTAACAGCAGCTGCAAAATAATTAATTAAATCTACCTCCATAGATGTAAAAATGAGTATCATTGCTCATAATATACTTATGGAGGTGTTATTTTAAAATTATCAATACAAGAGGCAAGTAAAATGCTGGGAGCAGCAATATCAACAAGGAGAAGATGGGAACCCCTCGCCTCCACCATGAGAAAAAACCACACATTTTTGTGTGGTTTTTTAAGTTATATTTATAAATTTATTATAAAATTCCTCTTTTGATTTGAATTTAAAAAGGTGTTTATGCACTGTTGCTATATTGATTGAACAGGCAGTGATAGAATGGAGCAAAGGTCACTGCCTGGATCTAAGAAGATTAAAAAGTATAAACTGCAAATTTCTAATAGAGGTAGTTTTTATTACAGTCTGTTTCCTGCCGGCTGTAGGAAATTGAATAAAACTTTTCCATTTTATATCATTTATTATTCAATTCGTCCAGCATTTCAGCTAACTCTATGGCTGAAGCACGTAAATTCGCAGGTATATTGCCTGGTCCATATTCTAAAAGTTCTTCAGTTTGAGCAAGTTCAGCTTTATATGAACATCTGTCAAATGCTCCGTTACAAATATTTAACCTAAAAGCGATATATTGATGAGCCAGTATATACCAGGCATCACCTCTAGTAGGTGTATTGAGGACTTCTTGCCATGTATAACCACATAAATTTTCATCTTGTAACTCATGGCACCATTCACATACATGATTTTTCCAATACCCTTGAGTAAGAGGTTCAGTACATGCCAATACAGGTGTTGATAGTTGCGTGATAAGTAGAGCCGTTATAACTATTTTAGCAAATAGTTTTTTCATTTTAATAACCTCCTAATTTATGATTTTTAATGGTAATAATTTTAAAAAATTGAAAATTCATTACTTATTTGATATTACCAACTCCATTTCTATTACATATTTATATTAAAATAATTTTTAAAAGATAACTAAAATAGAAAGATATACCTAAATTGTATACTATCAGCAAAGTCGGTACTCTGATATTGAGGAAAACAGGATAAAATTTTTCGCAATTATATGGACTTATGGGATTGCAATTATAGAATAAGAATATTTTTACTCTTCACGATTTTATCGCAGCGGTATATTTGGAAACGAAACAGTTACTTGTGTACCCCCGTCTCCACCAAAAGAAAAAAACCACTACTTTAAACAGTGTGGTTTTTTAAGTTATATTTATAAATTTATTATAAAATTCTTCTTTTAATTTTATAGTTCCTTTTGAATATTTGGTATTATTTGGAGTAATACTCTTATATATTTATCATTGAAACATATTGCTAAATTCACATTTAGGACATTACATCCTGCTGATAGAACTTAATAGCAAAACATTTCCGGCTTTAATATAGTTACGCTTTTGCGGTCATATTTAAGTAATTGATCCTGCTGCATACGCTGAAATTCACGAGAGACAGAAGGTCTCGCTGCACCGATTAAATCAGCAATTTCAGTCTTGCTGTGAGCAAAGGCAAATGATAATTTGTTGAATTTTTTGGATTCCTTGGATAAATAAATAATCAACTTTGTTCTCACGTCCTTTTGTGACAGAATTTTAATTTTGACGTGGAATGTTGAGGCCATGTCTGATAAAAATACTATATAGTTCGTGCTGAATTTAATGCTTTCTGTTAGCATTTTTTTTATTTGATCAAAGGGTATATATATAACTACAGTGTTTGATGTGGTCATCAAATTGAACCGATATTCTGAATCAGAAGAAAATAAAAGTGCCTCACCAAAACTGTCGCCTTTTTTTAAAATCTTTAACGTTATGTTATCACCTATGGATGAAAATTGTTGGGTTGCTAATGAACCTTCAATTACAAAACCTAGGGATTTGCATTTATCATGTTCTTGGATTATTAGAGTTTTGTTAGGATATTTCTCGATTATACAGTGATCAAATTCTATCAGCTTTTTTATGTCAAACTCAGTGAAACCATTGAACAAGTTGTTTTTTAATAATTCTTGAGTATATTTAAACATTTTTTCCTCCAAAGTGTAACTATAGTTACATATTTCCTTTATTAAAACCATTATACTATATTTATGCTATTTTTAATACTGTTTAATTTGATTAAGTTTAGTTTAATTATGATATGAATGTTTTTATTATGTATTGTGGTTAAAATTTTCCTAGGAAAGAAGGAATTTTGATGCGATTTGTTATTGTTGCCGGTACACCATCATCCGGGAAGACATCGGTTATGGTTCATGTGATTCGCCATCTTTTGAAGAGTGAATTTTCAGTTGCAGCTTGCAAAATTGACTGTTTACAGACTTCGGATGATAAGAAGTACCAACGACTTGGAATACCAGTAGCTGTTGGGCTGAGTGATTATATTTGTCCGGATCACTTTTATGTGTCCAACTTAGAAGAGGTTGAGCGCTGGGGGTGGGAACAGAAAGCGGATATAGTTGTACTGGAAACAGCCGGGCTATGTCACCGTTGTGCACCGGCTGTATATGATTGTTTGTCTATTTGTGTCATAGATAATTTGATTGGTATAGATACACCGCAAAAGGTGGGACCTATGTTAAGCTCGGCAGATATTGTAGTTATTACCAAAGGAGATATTGTTTCCCAGGCAGAAAGAGAAGTATTTCGCTATAAGGTAGAAATGGTTAATTCGCAGGCTCAGATTTTGGATATTAATGGTTTGACAGGCCAAGGTGCACTGACCTTAAAAAATGAGATCCTTAAGTGTAGGACCTTAGATGGGATTAGCGGCAAAAGACTGAAGAACCCTATGCCAGCGGCAATCTGTTCCTATTGTGCAGGCGAAACCATTATTGGCAAAAGTTATCAGATGGGAACTGTGAAAAAAGTTGATTTTGGGAGAGTGGATTGATGTTGAATAAAATAACCATTTTGGGTGGCTTGGATAAAGAAGGCAATTCTGAAAAAGTACAGAGGCTAGAAATTAATGCAGGCGAAGTGCTGGCTGTGGTTGGCCCTACCGGATCAGGAAAAACTCAATTAATATCTGATATTGAGCATTGTGCCGAGGAAGAAACGCTGACTGGCAGGAGTATTTTGATCAATGATCAACCTGCGGATAAATATAAGGATAGAAGAATTCTGCGCTATTTAGTTGCACAAGTATCACAGAATATGAATTTTGTAATTGATATGACCATTGAAGAGTTTCTTTTGATGCATGCTCAGGTGAGGGGTATCCAAGAACCTGGACAAACAATCAAGGAGGTACTGTCAATTACCAACCAGCTTTCCGGGGAACCGGTTTCTTTTATGACGAATCTGACTAAATTAAGTGGGGGGCAATCCCGGGCACTTATGGTGGCTGATGTAGCGTTAATCAGCAACGCACCAATAGTGCTTATAGATGAAATAGAAAATGCCGGCATTGACCGTCTGCAGGCGTTGGAAATATTGACAGGAAAGGGAAAGATCGTTTTGGTTGTTTCTCATGATCCAACATTGATTCTGATGGCCCAGCAAAGAGTAGTAATGAGAAATGGCGGGATGGAGAGAATATGCCATACTACGCCAGAAGAGAAAAGAATATTGGAAGATTTGATTAAAGTGGAAAAGCAGATTTCTATCTTACGTGAACACTTAAGAAAAGAGGGAAATATTGAATTGGGAAATAAAGAAAAGGAGGATTGGACATTATGGCGAGAGTCTTTGTACACTTACCGCTAAATATTAGCAGGGCAATAGAAGAAATGTTAAAAGAATATGGACGGGAAATGGAGAAAAAACAGGGAATACATATTGAGATTATATGTGAAAATCAATGTCAGACAGATAATGGATATCTTAAAAATAATTCTGAGGATGGAAATATACCAGATATGGTGATTAGCGGTGCCAACTATTTTGCCAAATATTCCGAGAGTTATTTGAATAAAAATTTCCGCTCTTTGACTGGTCGTTTCCCTTTGCGTCAGGAATTGGCTGATAGAGGGTTTACAGACAAAAAAGGCTATTTCAATACTTTTACAGTGATGCCGTTTGCAGTATTCTATAATCCCAGCTTATTTGAGGAAAAGGATCTTCCATCAGTATGGGAAGATTTACTGGATAATCGATGGAGCGGGAAAATTGCAATGCCGGATAGACATCATATGGCACCTAAAATGCTTTTTGCACTGATGAAAGCATATTATCCGGAAAAATTCGATAATTTACAAAAGAATTTTGTTTGTCAGGGTGCTCCGCTTAATGTAGTTAACGCTGTGGATGAGGGTGAATATCCAATAGGAATTACTAATATCTCTTTTGCCCGCATTTCGCACAATAAAAATATTCGTATGCTCTGGCTTAATGATGGTTTTTTCTGTATGCCACTGACAATGACTTGGAGTAAAAAAGCTGATGAGCGCTTGCTAAAAATAGGGGATTTATTATTATCACGGCAAGTTCAGGAATATTTGGCACTCCAGACTTTTGTACCGGCTGCAGCAGGCACAGCAATCCCTAAGTTATTGACAGATCATAATTTTAGTCTGCGTTGGGAGGGATGGGAGTATTTTCTAAAAGCAATAAAAAGTTCTGAAGGTTAAGACTCAAGGTAGTAATAATTAAACAAAACAATCTGAATATTCGGTTTTGGGAGGTGAGAGGAATTGTTTTGTCTGTCTGATGTTGTATTAAGTTATGGAAATCTAAAAGTTTTTGAACAATTTAATTTGAATTGTGATAAGCGGCAGTTTATCTGCCTTTTCGGGCCTTCAGGTGTTGGTAAGACAAGCATATTAAATATGCTGGCACGTATTAAAAAACCGGATTCAGGACAGGTTAAATCCGATGACCGGAGATTAGCTTATGTTTTTCAAGAACCCCGGCTAATTCCCTGGTTAACAGTTGAACAAAACTTGCAGATTGGCTTATACAAATTTGGACTGGGTTCACATGAACGTGATCAATGTGTAAAAAGCCTGCTGCCGCTGCTAGGATTAGCAGAATTCGGAGGGTATTATCCCGGACAGTTAAGCGGCGGCATGAAACAGAGAGTTTCACTTGGACGTGCTTTTATTATTCAGCCTGACTTGCTTTTGCTGGATGAACCGTTTAATGGCTTGGATGAAAATCTTAAAAAGGATATGCAGGAGCTTCTGATTTCTTTAGAAAAATGGCATACCTGCACTACTGTAATGGTTACACATGATGCAGTAGAAGCAATAAGGCTCAGTGACCGCATTGTAGTAGTTGAGGGGAGGCCATGCCGTATAATATCTGACATTTATCCGGAACCTGGCCAAAGGTTAGAAGTGTCATATACAGATACACTAAAGCAGGTTATTTTTAATGCTCTTGAATCATCAAAAAAGTATACGTTAATGAACAACATAAATAAAGTAGAGTGAAGGAGAAATAAAAAATGAAGAAAAAGATTATGGCAATGTTATTATGTTTTACTATGATATTTTCCATGGCAGGATGCGCCGGGAAGGCTAAAAAGGATCTTAAAATTAATATAGGAAGTGCTCCAGGACCTGTTACATATCCTTTGGCACAGATGGCAGATCAAAACAGCGATATTATACTTAAACCCTGGCAGTCCGGTGAACAGTTAACCTCTATGCTTACTTCCAAGGAAGTCCAGCTGTGCAGTACTCCGGTAAGTAACGCACTGTTTTGCTACAATAAAGGTCTGGATGTAAAAATGCTTATGGTTACCGTCTGGGGAATGCTCTACGTTATGAGTACCGAATCAGAAGTTAAAACGCTGCAGGATCTTAAGGGAAAAGAAGTGGTTATATCAGGAAAAGGCGGTATTCATGATATGATTTTCCGCCATTTGCTGATAAAAAATAATATAGATCCTGAGAAAGATCTTAAAATTACATATATGGATATGTCTGAAGCATCCACTCTTATTACAGCAGGCAAGATAAAGTATGCTGTCTTAAATGAGCCTCAATCAAGTATAGCTTCTTTAAATGCAAAAAAGGGCGGAATTCAGCTAAGCAGGGTAGTAGATCTGACTAAAGAATGGAATAAACTGTCAGGTCAGGAAGGTACCAGATTACCTATGGCCGGCATCGTTGTTGTAAATGGCAGCGGGATAACATCTGAGCAGATAACAACATTTGAAAAAACATATATTGATACCGCTAAGTGGGTTAATAATAATGCGGAAGCAATAGGACCTATCGTTGAAAAGCACGTTCCTTCCATGAAGGCTGCAGCAGTAAGTCAATCAATAAAGTATTCTCGTCTTCAGCCGGAGCATGCTAAAGATTGTCAGAAAGAGGTTACAGCTTTCTTTAAAGAATTAAGTGAGACTGCTGACACCAAAGTTTTTGGAGGCAAATTACCTGATGCTGGATTCTACTATTAGGCAAAAAAATTACTGCTATTTAGCCGGTATACTTTTATTGGTACTAGCCTGGCAGTTACTTTCGATGTGCTATGAAAAGATTTTGGTGCCATCACCGGTTGAAACTTTTCAGGCGTTGTCAGTACTTATTAGAAGCGGGGAATTATCAGAAAACCTGTCATTTACTTTTAGACGCCAGATATGTGGGCTTAGCGTAGGAATAGCAATTGGATTGATCAGCGGACTTATGGCTGGCCACTTTAGAAGATTGGGGCTGCTTATGCAGCCCATGATAAATTTTTTACTGGCTGTGCCGGCTATCATATTTGTAACCATGGCCATGGTCTGGTTTGGCATGGGAACAAAAATGACTACATTTCTGGTAGCATTGCTTGTATTTCCGGTAATGCACACTAATGCAGCGGAAGGAGTCAGGTCAATAGATAATGATTTGCTGGAAATGGTACATGTTTATAGTCTGCCAAGAATGCTGATTATCAGGAAGATATACCTTCCAGCTATACGGAATTACCTTATTATCGGTTTTTCACTGTCACTGGCTTCGTCAGTGCGTTTGACTATAATGGCAGAATTGCTTGGCGCCCGTGAGGGAATGGGTCAAAGAATTGCAATTGCCCGTGCTTACCTGGAAACAGAACAGCTGTTTGCTTGGATTATTGTACTTTTAGCAATATTGGTTGTTCTGGAATTTTTATTTATTAGGCCTCTAAAACGTCGGGTAAGTCACGTATAACTGAGTATTTATACAAATGGAATCAGGTAACTAAAAAAAATGAAATGGAGATGGAACAAAGATTATGATAAACAAAGCAGAAAAATATGATAAACTCACACGTGAGGTTATTGCACCGGTATTTCCGGAAATAGCTGGTCAATTCATAGAAACCAGCGGAATTCATGAAGGTTTATGTCTGGATTTAGGCTGTGGTAATGGTTATCTTGGACTTGCTTTAGCCGAAAAAAGCACTTTGGATGTTTATCTCATAGATATTGATGCGGAAATGCTTGCGGTTGCAGAAAGAAATTTGAATGACCGTAACCTTGGCAGCAGGGTAAAGGTGCTTTTGGCAGATGTGCATAAAATGCCTTTTGAAAGTAACTCTGCAGATATTATCGTAAGCAGGGGATCTGTGTTTTTTTGGCAAGACCAGCCAAAGGCTTTCTGCGAAATATACCGGGTTTTGGCTCCGGGAGGGAAGGCTTTTATTGGCGGCGGATTCGGGAATTCAGAGTTGAAAAAACAGATAGACAAGGAAATGCAAAAGCGTAATCCGGATTGGTTTGAACATCTTAATAAAAACATCGGGCCTGATGCACCGGATAAATTCCGCAGTGTATTGTCCGAAGCTGGTATTACGAATTATCATATTGACTATAGTCAAGTAGGTCTGTGGATAGTCTTAAGTAAGAATAAGTGAGTTTCTCACTATGATATACAAAAGAGCAAAAAAACAGAAGGTGCATAAAATTTTTGCAAAGTTAAGAGCCTAAAGAATATCACCGTGTGGTATTAGTTGAAGATACTAATGCTGCACGGTTTATTCTTTTTTTTACCTTTTCATTATGGACACCAGTGTTTCCAGGTTTTTAAGAAGCGAGTCGCAGATTCTTGGAGCTTCATAAAAAACTAATTGAAAACCGTCACGGACTTTCTGGAAAAAATTCATAAATCTTCTATTGGTTGCTAATATATATTTATTGTGGTATACTAGGTACATAGTACTCCATTGTGAGGATACTATATCAATTGCATATCGTTTAGGGAGCGAAGCACCAACTGATTTAAATGTCACATTTAATAAGTTAAGGGGGCTTTTT
>JBAXYJ010000073.1:0-12055 GCA_041670885.1 Clostridiaceae bacterium | reverse complement strand
GCGATATTTTGGTGCTGAAGACCGGAATCGAACCGGTACGGTGTTTTAAGCACCGCAGGATTTTAAGTCCTGTGCGTCTGCCAGTTCCGCCACTTCAGCAATTCATCTCATCTTGGCGACATAGATTATTATAATTGATTAGTTTATTTATGTCAACACATTATTTTATTATTTATTGTGAGGTTATAAAAAAGCTTATAAATCATGTGTTTCAAAAGAGTAAAAAAAAGGGCAGCCTGCCCTTTTATTTCACACCTTTTGAACTCTTCTTATAATTTTTGGTCTTCATTTCCTTATATTTTTTTGAGGACTGCATTCTGTCTTCGCTATCCTTCATAAACTTTGATAACCTTTCTTCGAAGTCTACATGTTTATTACCATTGTCTATACTCCAGTCTATATCGATGGGCTTTTGGCTTATAGAAGCCTGCTTTATTGAAAGGCTTATCTTTCCATTATCATCTATAGAAATAACCTTTACTCTAACCTTATCCTTTTCTTTTAGATATTCTCTAATGTCCTTTACATATGTATCAGATATTTCAGAAATATGAACCAGACCTGTTTTACCCTCCACTTCTACAAAAGCTCCAAAATTTGTGATATTAATAACTGTCCCATCAAGAATGCTACCAGCTGTTAAGGCCATATTAATAAGATTCCTCCTTAAAAATTTATTTATAAGTTAATCATTTCAGAAAATTGCATAATTATCTTCTGGCTAATTTTTTAATTATGCAATTCACTCATTTATTATTCCCATTATTGACAACAGGGATCTCTCCCTTTCTTACAAGACCTAGCCTCTCTCTTGCCAGCTTCTCCATATAGGCATCCGTCTTAGACAATTCAACTTCATCCTTCAGGTTAAGGTTCTTACCTACCAGCTGATTATATTTATTCTGCTTTGCTGTCAGCTCCGTTTTCATATTATTCATAATAACCTGCTGACGGACAAAAATATAGCCAACATATAATAAAATTACAATAACCAGCAATGTTTTAATTTTTAGCTTACTCTTCATAATATTACCCCTTTCACAAGGTAATCCCTTTGTTCTTATTTTAAATCGACTTTATATTAAGTTCAAGTTATTTTTTTCTTCTGCTCTTGAAAATAACTAAATTTAAGATAAACCAAATATCTTTAAAAATTATTCTAATTGATTTTATTAATATTTTATTAATAAATGAGCTTACTTTCCTAAAGGATCTCCTGAATATTTTAAAATATAGAAATCCTCCAAAAGTAATGTACAGGTAAATATACATAGAAATATAGGCGTAATTAAAGTAAAGAAGAAAATTGTATATAACTAAAGCAGTTAATATCCAAAAAAGTATATCCTGAATAAAAAATATAAATTTATTAGTGTTTTTGTCCTGAGTTATAGTTTTATATATATCAAAAGTAAGCCCTGTTATTATACCAGCAGCGAGCCCAAATAACAAGATTCTAAATTGAAGATCAACAGGTAATATCATTTAAACAGCTTTCTCAAAATGCTTTCTTTATCGCTGCTGTCTCTGCCTGTGTATAATAAGGAACTTATTTCTCCCATTATTACTATATCTCCATTTTGCACATCCAGCTTGTTCATCTTTAAATCCTCTCCCTTAATTATCATATCTCCAAGAGATGTTTTTAAAACAATCTCTATATCCTTAAAGGAAACCACCTCTAATATACCACTCATAGACAGCTTCTTTCGATTAATTAAGGTTAAGGTACTTTTATTCTCTTTATCACTTACAGTTTTTTTAGTTTCCATAGAAACCTCCATATAATTCCTTACAAAATTGCATAATTAATTTTCAAGCTGAAAATCAGCCTTATAAATTATGCTATTTACTCTTTATATAAATTATATGAAGTCAGCTATTCTTATATTACCCCTCAATAATCTGATACATATTTTCAGCATCCTCTTTTTTTACAGCAGCTTCTACCTTTAAGATTTTTGCCTTTATTGACTTATTACCAAAGGCTATTTCTATAGTATCACCTTCATTTACCTCTGTGGAGGACTTTGCTGTCTTTCCATTTATAGAAACTCTTCCTCCATCACAAGCTTCCTTTGCAACTGTCCTTCTTTTTATTATTCTGGATACCTTTAAATACTTATCCAATCTCATTTTTACCTCCATAACATAAAAAGCCTAGTTAACTAGGCTTTTTATATTGAGTCTATTTGTTTACTCTTTCCTTAAACTCTTTACCTGCTTTAAATACAGGTACTGTTGAAGCTGCAATCTGCATAGGCTCCTTAGTCTTTGGATTTCTTCCCATTCTTTCTGCTCTAGCTCTTGTTTCGAATGTTCCGAATCCAACTAACTGAACCTTCTCGCCTTTTTCTAATGCTTCTTCAACGCTTTCTACTAAAGCCTTTAATGCTACTTCAGTATCCTTCTTTGATAGCTTGCTCTTATCAGCAATACTTGATATTAATTCTGCTTTATTCACTTTTGTCTCCTCCTTTATAATAGGTATATTTAAGGATATTCTTCAAATGTTTTTAAATTCCTTCTTTTTTTGTGAGTTTAATCATATATTATTTAATTTTTGACTTCTCCCACAAAGCATCCATTTCCTTTAAAGACATATCCATTAAATTCTTGCCAGCTTCCAACCCTTTTTCTTCTATAAATTGGAATCTTTTAATAAATTTTTCTATAGTATAATTTACAGCATTTTCAGGGTCTATGTCAAGAAATCTGGCAATATTTACTGCTGAAAATATCAAATCTCCTATTTCTTCCTTCATATTTTCCTTATCACCCTTAAAAATCGCCTGTTTTATCTCAGTTATTTCCTCCTCTGCCTTAATTATTGCCATATTAACAGAGTCCCAATCAAAGCCTACTTTTGCCGCTTTTTTTTGTATTTTTTCTGCCCTCATTAGTCCCGGAAGACATTTAGCCACATGTTTAAGTCCTTCTGTATATGTACTTATTCCCTGCTGCTTATTTTTTATCTTATCCCAGTTTACTAAAACCTCATTGGAGTTTTTTAGATTTATATCTCCAAAGACATGAGGATGCCTTTCTACCATCTTTTTACATATGCCTTCCACCACGTCATTTATATCAAAGTATCCTTCCTCTTCTCCAATCTGTGCATGCATTACAACCTGCAAAAGAAGGTCTCCTAATTCCTCCTGCAGCGCTGCTTCATCCTTATTGTCTATCGCCTCTATTACCTCATAGCTCTCCTCTATTAAGCACCTCTTAAGGCTTTCATGAGTCTGCTCTCTGTCCCAGGGGCACCCATTATCCCCTCGTAAAATACCTATAATATCCGTCAGAGACCTGAAATCATATCTGTTATTAATGTCCTTTGGAATATACACAGAGGTAAGGTAATCAGTATCTGTCTGCCTGTCTAGCTGATATAGCTTTATTTTTCTTACTATCTCTTTGTCCTTAACAGAGGCAGCTTTAATAAAATAAATATCTGTCTCATCTTTATAATACTGAAGAAGATTTAGCTTTACCTCTGATGCTATAAATCTATCATATACCTGGGTTATTAAAAGTGCACATCTTTTATCAAGCACATGATTTTTTATATCAAAGGCATCCAATATCTTAAGCCCATTAATAGGATCTATCTCTATAGTTTCCATAACAGAATCTATAAATGAAACTGCCGGAAATATCCTGTAGGTTATGCTTTCTTCTTTACACCTCTTAATAAGCTTTGTAACTGTTGATTCTGCAACTAAAGGGTTACCGGGAACTGCATATACTATATCCTGAAAAAGTTCCTGCTGCTTTATTATCTCTGTTACAATTTCATCATACACTAAATCAAAGCTTTTTCCTTTATCATAAATAGAATCAAATGTATCATAGCTTATATTTTCACTGTCTAAATACTCTACTGTAGGGTGTTTTCTTGTCCTTAGCAGAACCTTTTCTCCTGATTTCAGCATCTGCAGCGCCCCTATTGTTAATGATTCTGTGCTGCCCGGACCCAGCCCAACGATATTTATCATAATTTATCTCCTTTTTATTCTTCCTTTAATATCCCGGTAACTAAATACCCTGAGTATTATTATAAGAAAAGTATAAATAATAATACCGGCCATAACAGTTAAGCCTAAGGATATGTCGTTGCTTTTGGTATAATTATAGACATTTAAATAAATAAATTCAACAAATAATATCATAACAGATGAGGCAAGCATCGGCTTTATTATAATTTGGTTTAAATCCAGCTTGATTCTAAGGTTTTTATAAAGGGTAATGAAGTTAAGAATCATAGTTATTATATAGGCAAAGATAGTTCCTATTACTGCTCCATAAATATTCATCTCAGGAATTTTAACTAAATACAGAACTAAAAAAACCTTAACAATGCAGCCAATCAGAAGGTTAAATACCGGTTCTTTAAATCTGCCTATGGCCTGAAGCACCGCAGTAGTTGACTGAGTAAGAATTAAAAATGGTATAGATACTGAAAGGTATTTTAATATTTCTGCTCCTGAATTTTGGCCTCTGAATATAAAGCTTAAGACCTGCTGAGAAAATATATATAGCCCTAAAAACGCAGGAAATGCTATGCAGGAAGATAATTTTATGGATGAGGATACAAGAGCCTCTACTGAATTTTTTCTGTTTAAAACGAAGCTCTCTGCAATAACAGGCACTATAGAATAGCATAATGCCATTGAAAGTGTAAGAGGCACATTTATAAGTACCGCAGCTTTACCTGAAAGCTGGGCAAACAGAATTGTTGCTTCCTTATGAGTGAACCCTGCCTGATATAGTTTCATAGGAACTAATGCAGAATCTATAAGGTTCATAATAGAGCCAACAGAAGCTCCAATAGATATGGGAACCGCAGTTTTTATAAGGATGTCCATTGTATCTTTTCTTTTAACGTTTTTAATGTACATTTTGCTTTTATAGTTATTATATAAGATAAAAAGATAGATAAGAGCTATAATTCCGCCGATACAAGCTCCAAAAGCAGCACCGGCTGCAGAATACTCAATCCCTTTAGGAAGAAGAATATAAACTAAAGATATTCCTACTGTTATCCTTCCAACCTGCTCTAGTACCTGAGATATGGCTGTAGGCGTCATATCCTGAAGTCCCTGAAAAAAGCCCCTGTATACACTCATTACAGAAATAAAAATTGGTGCAGCAGAAATAGCCATCAGTGAATATATTGACTTCTGATCCCACTTAAAAAAGGAAACCAATTGTTTGGAACAGGTTATCATCGCTAAGGAAAAACCTCCTCCTATAATAATCATAAGAAGCAAAGCTTTTCTTAATACTTGAAATGAACCGTTACTGTCACCCTGAGCATTTCTCTCTGATACCATCTTAGAAACAGCAATAGGTATCCCTGAGGCAACAGCAATAAAAAACATGTATAAGGGATATGACAGCTGGTAATAACCAACCCCTTCATCACCTATAAGCATCTGCAGCGGCCATCTGAAGAATATACCTAAGAACTTAGCAAATATACCTGCTAGTCCTAATATTAAAGTCCCTTTTATAAGGGATTGCTTTTTCATAATAATAACCTCCATATATTAACATATCAGATTATTATTATAACTATTTAAATAAATATAAAATATTACTAAAAAATCGACTAACGTCGATTTCGCTATGGAACCTTAGGTTCCCGCAGGCGTCGCTAACGCTTCTGCACCCTCCTTAAACCAGCGGGAAGTGCCTTCCCTGCACCCATCCTTTTTACTCTATAGAAATTTATTCAATTTAAAGTATTAGCAATTCCCAGTTCTAAAATATAAATTCCCTATAGAGTAAAATAAGGAAATTGCATAGTGCCTTATAGAAAGTACCACTGTGCAATTTCCTATGATAAATTTGTAAGGAAAGAGAGTTATTCTTCCATCTGCCTTCCCAAAAAAATTGCTGCTGTCTCTGCCAGCTTTAGTTCCATCTCTCCGAAATTTTCACCCTTTTCCTTGGAAAGAATGGCTACAGCTCCAATAGCATCTCCTGCAGCTATAATGGGCGCTATAACCTGAGAAGAATAAACTATATCATCATCTTCATAAACCGGAATAGATTTGTTTGCTCCTTCTCCTGTTATTACTGCCTTTCTTTCATCCATTACTTTTCCCATTTCACTGCTTACCTTTTTATCCATATAATCTTTCTTCTGAGTACCGCTTACATTAATAATATTATCATTATCGGCAATTAATATTATATGGCCTATAGACATCTGAAGAGATTCAGCATATTCCCTTGAAAAATCGCTAAGCTCTCCTATAGGCGAATACTTCTTCAGAATGATGCCGCCTTCTCTGTCGGTAAATATCTCCAGCGGGTCTCCTTCTCTAATTCGTAAAGTTCTTCTTATTTCCTTTGGTATGACTACTCTTCCTAATTCGTCAATTCTTCTTACAATGCCTGTGGCCTTCATAAAATACCTCCTTAACTAATATAATGATTGTCAGGAAATTTCCTCAATGTAGTAATATTATTAGCTAAATATGAAATATTATACACTTTATATATATTTGTTATAAAATTAAGCTCCGGAATCACCAAAAAGAAAAAGGATGATACAATCATCCCTAAATCTTATCTTCATATTTTTTTATTGTAGCTGCGCTCTTCCATTTTGTTAATGTATCCGTATATTTTGTCTGCTTTGCGGTGTTTAAAACTGTTTCCTTAACCGAATCCTTAACCTTTGCAAGAGGTTTTACAGGATAATCTTTCCTGTCAGTACATCTTATTATATGGTATCCATAAGATGTTTTTATAACTGGTGATGTCTGGCCCTTCTTCAATAGTAAAGCTGCAGTCATAAATGTTGTATCATAATCTGTACTATTTTGATTAATTGTCCCTAAAGATCCGCCGCTTGTCTTGGTTGAATCTGTATTGTTTTGTTTTGCAAGTGCAGCAAAATCGCTGCCGGCATCTAATTTCTTTTTAAGTGCATTAGCTGTAGCTTCGTCAGCAACTATTATATGAGAAAGTGTTATGGTATTTGTTTTCTCAGTATAATCTACGGTATGCTGCTGATAATAGGTGTTAATTTGTGCATCTGTTACTTTTACATCTTTAACCATATAGGTTGATACCTTAGTATTTATAACCTGAATCTTAAGATATTCCTTAAGCTTAGCTTCAGTAAATCCAGCCTGCTCTAATGCTGATTTCCAGGTTGCATCGTCTGTATAGGTCTTCTTTATTTCAGCAAATTTAGTATCGACTTCTTTTTGCAGTTCCGTGTCGCTTGGCATTAATTTTAATTCAACTGCTTTTTGTGCAAGCAGTTTATTGGTAATTAATTCATCCAGCATAGAAAGCTTTTGCTCTTTAATTAATGCAATTCCATCTGCTGTTTTAGCATAATCTGCTCCATACTGGGATGTAATTTGACTTAATACAGGTGTCATCTCAGTTTCTAATTCACCTTTTGTAATTTTTTCTCCGTTTACTTTAGCAACTACTGTCTTTGCAATAGCCTCGGGAGTTTTTTCTATAAGAGAACATGATGTTAATGAAAACGCCAGTACTCCTGCAGATATTAAACTTAGTATCCTTTTTATGTTTTTCACTGTTACTCCTCCACTCACATTAAACTAAGAGATCTGTATAATTAGATAATCATACGCTCTTTTTATATAAACTATAATATTTTAATTTTATCACAAATACATTAAGATTCAACAACTGTTTTCATACAGTTTAGAATTTCCAGCAATACATCTAGTATTTTTTCCCTGTCAACGCCTTTTATGTCTATTGAAATATATGGTTTTGGTTTGTTTTTAATGCTGATTCTTCCCTGCTTATTATTTATTATACTAAGTATAAGCTTTTGGTTTACATTGTATCCATTGGGGAAAAATAGCCCTATTTCTCTATCCCTTTGTTTTACCTCCTCTATACCCAAAGAATTTGCTGTACTTTTCAGGTAAGCTATTTGAATCAGGTTTTCCACAGCAGGCGGCATATCTGAAAATCTATCTATAAGTTCATCAATTATATCCATCTTATCCTGATTACTGCCAATTGCTGCAATCTTTTTATAAATTTCAATCTTCAGCATTTCATCCTCAATATAATTTGCAGGGATATAAGCGTCCACCTTTAAATCTAAAGCAGTTTCTATAGGCTCTTCCTTAATTTCTCCCTTCAGCTTCTTAACAGCCTCTTCCAGCAGTTTCACATAAAGATCATATCCTATTGCTGCCATATGTCCATGCTGAGCTGAGCCCATCATATTGCCTGCTCCTCTTATCTCTAGATCTCTCATAGCTATTTTAAATCCAGACCCCAGCTCTGTAAATTCCTTTATAGCCTTCAGCCTTTTTTCTGCTATCTCCGTTAGAACTTTATCCTTTTTATATGTAAAATAAGCATAGGCTATTTTGTTAGTTCTTCCTACTCTTCCTCTAAGCTGGTAAAGCTGTGAAAGTCCCATTTTGTCTGAATCATATATAATCATAGTATTTACATTATGAATGTCCATGCCAGTTTCAATTATAGTAGTTGTAACTAACACATCATACTCATTGTTAATAAAATCAAGTATTACCTTTTCCAATTCTTTTTCTGACATCTGCCCATGGGCAAAACTAAACCTGGCCTCTGGGATCATACTTTGCAGGTGGTTTGTCATTTCCTTAATCTTATTAACCCTGTTAAATACAAAGTATACCTGTCCACCTCTATTTATTTCTCTAAGCACTGCATCACGAATCAGCTGATCATTATACTCAATAACATATGTCTGAATTGGAAATCTATTCATGGGAGCCGTTTCGATAATACTTATATCTCTGACCCCGGTAAGTGACATATTAAGAGTCCTGGGTATAGGCGTGGCAGACAGTGTAAGCACATCTATATTTTTTTTGATTTCTTTAATTTTTTCCTTATGGGTTACTCCAAATCTTTGCTCTTCATCTACTATAAGAAGACCTAAGTCCTTAAATATTACGTCCTTTTGAAGAAGCCTGTGAGTTCCTATTATAATGTCTACATTGCCTTCTTTCAGCGCTTGAAGAGTTTTTTTCTGCTCGAAGCTTGTTCTGAATCTGCATAAAAGATCTATTTTCACCGGAAAATCTGAATATCTTTGAATAAAATTATTATAATGCTGATCTGCAAGTATTGTTGTGGGTACAAGCACTGCTACCTGCTTTCCATCCATAACAGCCTTAAAGGCTGCCCTCTGTGCCACCTCGGTTTTACCATAACCTACATCGCCGCAAAGCAGTCTATCCATAGGTTTTTCTGACTCCATATCCTTTTTTATTTCTTCTGCGGCAGTTAATTGATCCGGAGTTTCCTCATATGGGAATTCTTCTTCAAACTGTTTTTGCCACTCTAAATCCGTTGAATATGAATACCCTTTAACTGTGGACCTTATTGCATACAGTTTAACTAAGCTTTCTGCTATTTCATTAATGCATTTTTTTGCTTTTTCCTTAGCCTTTGCCCACTCATTTCCTCCCAATTTATTGATTTTTGGGGCATTACCTTCATTCCCAATATATTTTTGGATCATATCCAACTGTTCTACAGGAACATAAAGGCTGTCCGTTCCCTGGTACTTAATATGTAAGTAGTCCTTTTTTATTCCCTGAACTTCCAGCTGCTTTATTCCCTTATATATACCTATACCGTGATTTATATGAACCACATAATCGGAAACCTTCAGATCCAGGAATGAATCTATTTTTTTGCCGCCCTTAATAGCTTTAGGCGGTTTTTTCTTTTTGTTGTTTCCAAATATTTCCGTATCAGAAATTACCGAAAGCTTAAGATCAGGAAATTCAAAGCCCTTATTTAAAATACCAAAGGTAACAATTACTTCTCTATTACTGATTTCATTTATATCATCCTTATAGACAGCTTCTATTCCTCTGTCCTGAAAATTCTTAATAAGTCTCTCCCCTCTTGCTCTGGTTCCTGCAAGAATAAGAGTCTTATAATATCTATTCTTTCTGCTTACTATATCCTCCATGAGAAAGTCCAGCTTACCGCTGAAATTATGGAGTGTAATTTCAGACAGTGTAACTACTCCCTTAGGTTTAAAAAATTTATTTGCCTTAGGAAAAGTATCCATAGTAATTAAATTTTCAGACAAAAGTGATTCTATAACCTGTTCTTTTGGAATAAGTGCATTTCCCTGCCCCTTTATTATGTCTCCTTTTTCAAAAAATGATTTAAAAGTATCCTGGAATTCAAGATATACGCTGTCAATTTTGCCAAAGCTTCTGTCTGTGTCATCTAAAACAACAAAGCAGTCTTTAAAATAATCAAAAAAACTAAAGGTTTTTTCATAAAAATAATCAATAAAGCTGTCTATACTTTCAAAGCTTCCCTTTTCCCTTAGTTCTTCTAATATTTTATCTACATTTAAATTTAAGTTCTCTAATCTTTCTTTATCCTTTTTAGATGAGAATACAGCCTCTTGATGCTTAAAATCTTTAACTATTCTTTCTATTCCATTTTCTATATTTTCTTTTTTAAGAATTAATTCCTTTGCAGGAAAAACCTCCACAGATTCAACCTTATCTATGCTTTTCTGAGTTTCTAGGTTAAATATCCTTATGGAATCTACTTCATCACCAAACAGCTCAATTCTGTATGGTGATGAAGATGCAGGAGGAAATATGTCAAGTATGCCTCCTCTTATAGAAAATTGTCCTTTAAGTACAACTGTGCTTATTCTTTCATACCCAGATTCTATAAGCTTAGCCGAGATATCATCCAAATCAATCAGCTGACCTAGCGATATCTTAAAAGTATACTCGCTGTATAATTCCATAGGTATATAAGATGAGGTTAAATTGTCTACTGCAGTTACAATAATCTTTTTGCTCTGCCTGACTATTTCTCTTATTACCTTTAGTCTTTCCCACCTAAGATCTCCGCTTATTGCATCAATATTATAAAAAACAATTTCTTTTGAGGGAAATAAATATGTGTTTGGGTAGAAAAAAGATATATCCTCATATATTTTTCTGGCTTCAATTTCATTATGTGTAACTACTAAAATATTTTTATCAAACTGATTAAATATTGAACTTATAACAAAGCTTTTCGAAGACTCTGAAAGTCCAAACAGGGAAATAGGATATTTATCTTTACTAACGCTTCCTTTTATTTTTATAAATTCTTCTGACTCAATAAATGGCCTTATTAAACCACTAAGTCTCATACAAAACACTCCTAAACATTATTCAATCTTTAAACCGTTATATTTGTTCATGGCCGCCTGAACTCCATCACTCATAATGGTGACTACTGCCTCTGCTGCAGCTTCATATATCTTCTCTATTATATCTTTTTCTTTTCCTTCAAATTTACTAAGCACATAGGAAATCAAATCATATTTGGGCATGTCTACGCCTACCTTAATTCTTGTAAAATCCTCTGAATTAAGGTTAAGTATTATATTCTTAAGCCCATTATGACCGCCGGCGCTTCCCTTTTCTCTTATTCTTATTTTTCCAGCGGGAATTGATATATCGTCAGCTATTATTATTATTTTATCTAAAGGTATCTTATAAAAAGCAGAAGCTGCTATAACGCTTTCCCCGCTTAAATTCATATAGGTGGAAGGCTTAAGCAGTATAACCTTTTCCTCTCCTATTCTTCCCTCTCCAAATGTACCTTTGAATTTTTCCCTATTTATATCAATACTATACTTAGCGGCTAGTAAATTTACAACCTGAAATCCTACATTATGCCTTGTTCCATTATATTTACTGCCAATATTGCCTAACCCAACGATTAGATACATATATATTCCTCATTTCCGTATAAATTCAAATTATCATATTAATATATTAACCTAAATATTATAATAAATAAACACTAATGTTTTTCCATACTTATAATTTTCTGTTTAGAAATTTATGGATACCTATTTTATTTAAAATAGGACATCCCCTCTGGATGCCAAGCTGTTACTTGTCTCTATGTTTTTAACCAGATATGAAAATATAGTAAACTCCATTGTATTAAATACCTGATGAGCCTTATAAAAAGATGCATATTTGTTCAGGTACTTACTGGATACTCCATG
>JBAXYJ010000072.1:0-12078 GCA_041670885.1 Clostridiaceae bacterium | reverse complement strand
GCAGCTGACCTTAGCATTGTAGGTCCTCCAATATCGATAAATTCAATCTTCTCTTCAAATGATAAGTCTTCCTTAACCTTTTGAAAGAAAGGATATAAATTTACAACTACCATATCTATAGGCTTAATACCGTTTTTCGCAATTGTAGCCATGTGATCCTTATTATCTCTGATTGCAAGAAGGCCTCCGTGAATCTTTGGGTGAAGTGTCTTAACCCTTCCATCTAACATCTCAGGGAATCCTGTAACTTCAGATATTTCAACTACATCGATTCCGTTTTCCTTTAGGTGCTTATAGGTCCCCCCTGTTGATATAATCTCAACGCCCTTTTCCTTTAAAAATTTAGCTAAATCTAAGACGCCTTTCTTGTCAAATACACTGATTAAAGCTCTTTTTATCATATCAATACCTCCTATTTCAAGATGCAAACTTTTCTTCCATCTATTTTTATCCTGTTTTCAGCTATTAATTTTATTGCTTCACTAAGTGCAGTATGCTCCTGCTCTAAGACTCTGCTCTGAAGTGATTCCGGAGTATCACCATCTAAAACCTGTACAGCTTTTTGAAGAATGATAGGGCCTGTATCAGTTCCGTCATCAACAAAATGGACAGTGCAGCCTGAAACTTTTACTCCATATTCAAGAGCTTTTTTATGAACATTTATTCCATACATCCCAGCACCGCAGAAAGAAGGGATTAATGAGGGATGGATATTTATTATCCTGTTTTTAAATTCCCTTATTAAATCCCCTTTCAATATTGATAAAAATCCTGCTAAGACTATGTAATCAACTCTTCCGGATATAATCTGATAGATATTATCAGAAATATTCCCAAATGTTTTTTTATCAAATACAATTGCTGTTATCCCTGCTCTCTTAGCCCTTTCTATTCCATAAGCTCCTTCTCTGTCAGATATAACATATTCAATACTGCATTCCATATATCCCTTTTTAATATTGTTAATGATTGACTGAAGGTTGCTTCCCCCTCCTGATATTAAAACTGCTATTTTAAGCAAACTCCCTCACCTCCAGCTTTAATAAAACCAATCCGGAAGGCTTCCTCTCCTAATTCTTTAAGGCTTAAAATTACATCGTCTGCATCCTCAGGAGATACGCAAAGTACAAACCCAATTCCCATGTTAAAGGTATTGTACATATCATTTTCTGAAACTCCAAGACTCATAAGATGCTTGAATATTTCAGGGATAGGATAGCTGTTTTTATCTATAACTGCTGTAAAGTTTTCTCTGAACATCCTTGGAATATTTTCAATAAATCCGCCGCCTGTTATATGAGCCATTCCTTTAATTTCAAATTTTTTCATTAATTCCAGTACCGGTTTTACATATATCTTTGTTGGAGTTAAAAGGACTTCTCCAATTTTTCTGCCGTTAAAAATTTCATTATAATCTGTTATCAGCTTTCTCACTAAGGAAAATCCATTTGAGTGAACTCCGCTGGAGGTAATTCCTATTAAAGCATCACCTTCACTTATTTTGTCTCCATTTATTATCTCATCTTTTTCTACTATTCCTACTGAAAATCCGGCTATGTCATAATCACCATCTTTATAAAAGCCCGGCATTTCTGCAGTTTCTCCGCCAATCAGCGCAGAGCCTGACATAAGGCATCCATCTGCAACTCCCTTAACAATCTGGGATGCTACATCTGATTCTAGTTTTCCGCAGGCTAAATAGTCCAGGAAAAACAGAGGCTTTGCTCCGTGGCATAAAACATCATTAACGCACATTGCAACTGCATCAATTCCAACTGTATCATATTTTTTCATTTTAAAGGCAATATCAAGCTTAGTTCCTACTCCATCTGTTCCTGATACTAAAATTGGGTTTTTGTAGTTTCCCAGCTGATACATTCCGGCAAAGCTTCCTAATGAATTTAATACATCATTATTATAGGTAGCCTTAGCATACCCTTTAATTTTAGCAACTGTATTGTAACCTTCTTCTATGTTTACTCCCGCATCTTTATAATTTACCATTTCATCCTACCTTTCTAAAAGCTCTTTTCCCTGCTCCATTGGTGCTGAAAGAGGGTATATTCCATTGAAACAGCCTATGCAAAAGCTTCTTTCACTGTCAAGAGCATCTCTTAAGCCTTCCCTGCTTAAATATCCTAGGGAATCTGCTCCTATTACATCCCTTATTTCATCTGTACTTTTCTGAGAACCTATAAGATCCTTTCTATAAGGTGTATCTATTCCAAAATAGCAGGGATACTTAACTATTGGGGAAGAGGATCTGAAATGAACCTCACTAGCCCCGGCTCTTCTTAGTATATCAACCAACCTTTTGCTGGTGGTTCCTCTGACAATAGAATCATCAATTAATACAACTCTTTTGTTTTCCACATTTACCTTCAGTGCATTTAATTTAACTGAAACTGCTCTTTCTCTTATTTCCTGAGAAGGTGAAATAAATGTTCTTCCCACATATCTGTTTTTGATAAGACCTATTCCATAAGGAATTCCTGAGGCCTTAGCATAACCCATGGCTGCAGGAATTCCGGAATCAGGAACCCCAATAACGATGTCTGCCTCTGCCGGTGCTTCCTTATATAATATTTCTCCAGCTCTTACTCTTGCTTCATATACATTTATTCCATCAATTACAGAATCCGGTCTGGCAAAATATACATACTCAAAGGAACAGGTGGTTTTTCTTGTTTTTTCAGCAAAGATTATTGACCTGATTCCATCCTTATCTATTATGACTATTTCTCCCGGCTCCACATCTCTTATGAATTCTCCGCCCACAGCATCTATTCCGCAGCTTTCTGAAGATACTATATATGAGTCTTCAGTTTTGCCAATGCATAAAGGCCTCATGCCATTTGGATCTCTCACTGCTATTAATTTATCTTCTGTAATAAGTACAATTCCATAAGAACCCTTAACTGCAGATATAGCATCAACCACTGCTTTTTCTACACCTTTTTTAGCTCCTCTTGCTATAAGATTCAGTATAACCTCAGAGTCAATGGAGGTTTGAAACACGCAGCCCGTATCTTCTAATAGCTCTCTTATAACATCAGCATTAACCAGATTACCGTTATGAGCTATGGCAATTGAACCAAGTTTTGATTTTCCAAGTATAGGCTGTGCATTTTCTATGTTGCTGGCCCCCATTGTAGAATATCTGACATGACCTATTGCCAGCTTTCCTGGAAGCTTTTTTAATTTATCCTCATTGAAAACTTCTGAAACTAAGCCCATATCCTTATAAATAAAAAGATTTTCCCCATCTGATGTTACAATTCCTGCACTTTCCTGTCCCCTGTGCTGAAGGGCATATAATCCATAGTAAACCTTGACAGCTGCCTCGGTTTCAGTAGAAAAGACTCCAAAAACTCCACATTCCTCTCTGAATTTATCATCACTTATAAACATATTTTTCTCCTTACTCAGTAATTCTTTTTAGTATCTCAATATATGCATCCTGTACGTTTCCTAAATCTCTTCTGAATCTGTCCTTATCCAGCTTTTCATTTGTCTTGCTGTCCCAGAATCTGCAGGTATCCGGTGAGATTTCATCTGCCAGAATTATATCTCCATTATATCTTCCAAACTCTATCTTAAAGTCTATAAGGTTAATACCCAGTTTTAAGAAAAATTCCTTAAGAACTTCATTTATTTTTTTTGTAAGAGCATAAATCTTATCCAGCTCTTCAAAAGTTGCGGCACCAATTGCTACTGCATGGTAATCATTTATAAGAGGATCATTTAATGCATCATCTTTAAGGCAAAGCTCATAAACTGTTGTTTTTAGCTTATATCCTTCTTCTAAACCAAGCCTTTTAGCCATGGAGCCTGCTGCAACATTTCTAACGATTACTTCAACAGGAACTATCTGAACTTTCCTGCAGATCTGCTCCCTGTCATTTATTTTCTCTACAAAATGAGTCTTTATTCCGTTATCTTCAAGAAGTTTAAACAGAGCTGATGTTATGCTGTTGTTCAATATCCCTTTGTTTTCTATCTGTCCTTTTTTTACTCCGTTAAAAGCTGTTGCATCATCCTTGTAGTATATAATAACCTGGTCTTTATCATCTGTGGCATATACCTTTTTTGCTTTCCCTTCATACATTAATTCTTTCTTTTCCATTATAATTCCACTCCTTCGTTATCCTTCAGGAAATTTTCCTTCATATTTTTTCTATAAGTTTTTAATTTTTCTTTAAGCTCCGGGTACTTTATTGATAAAATTTCAGCTGATAAAATTCCCGCATTGTAACTGTTGTTTATGCCTACTGTAGCTACCGGAATAGCTTTTGGCATCTGAACTATTGAAAAAAGTGAATCAAGCCCTAAAATTTCAGCTTTGATTGGTACTCCAATTACCGGAATAGTTGTAAAGGAAGCTATAACTCCCGGCAGATGTGCAGCTAAGCCTGCTCCTGCTATTATTACCTCTGTTCCATTTTCTTCAAAGCCATTTACAACCTCTCTGAGTTTTTCAGGGACTCTATGAGCCGATAGAATGAAAGCAACAGATTCAATATTAAATTCATCAAGAGCTTTTTTTGCTCCCTTCATTATGTCAATATCCGACTTACTTCCAAATATTATTGCAACTTTCATATAATAAACCTCCTGATACAAATTCCACTTTAATAGTAACATCAAATATTTTTACAGTCAATATATTGGGACTCAATTTTTAGATTATTATTCGTATTATATAATATCTTTAGGGTTAATTACATATTATTATTTGTAACGTAACGAACAATAATATTCTAAAAAATATGTCGGAATATATTGAGATTCGTTTATGAATAAGTTTTTGTTTTTTTAATCCTTTTTATTCATACTAATTATATTTTTCAAACTTCCAGAAAAAAGTGAAGATATAAAAAATAAATGGTCTGAATCATTGATCCAAACCAAATTTATGTCCGATATATACTGTAATGTAATATATAATTAACCCTAGTATAACTCCCCCTGCCACATCTGAAAAATAGTGCACCCCTATGTAAAATCTGGATATAGAAATTAATATTCCCAGAGGGATAACTATAAATCTTAATTTCTTTATGTATTTTGAAATTATAAGGCAGCTTAAAACCGATGAGGTGGTATGTCCTGAGGGAAAAGAATAACTTTTGGGTATTTTTACATTTAAAGCTATTGAAAAATCAGGTCTGCTTCTTGCTACAAGATTTTTTAAAAGCAGCTCTCCAAATATTAAATAAGTAAGGAGACCTATAGATAAAATGCATCCTGTTTTCCTATACTTTTTATTTATAAGAAATGCTGCTGCAAAGCAAATCCATATAAACCCGCTATTTCCCAGACTGCTTATTTTTATCATAAAAAAATCCAATAAGTTACTTCTTATATAATTATTAATAAAATTAAATACACCATAATCAATTCTGTTTATCAGTTCCATAATTACCTCAAAATATTCAAAAATATATTGTTTATTATAGCACCAAATGTTATTATATTCATATAATTAAATATGGTATTTTTGAATTTCATATTAATTTATGGAATTATTTTTAAAATATTTTATGCAAACGGTTGCACATTAAGTGGGGTGTATTATGGTTAAATTAGTTAAGCATCATGAATGGAATATAATCGAAGAAGGCTTTAATAAGAACAGAGTAAGGCTTTTTGAAAGCATTATGAGCCTTGGAAACGGCCATATGGGAATAAGAGGTAATTTCGAAGAGGATTATTCCGGTGACAGCCTTAGAGGAACATATGCAGCAGGAGTTTATTATCCGGACAAAACAAGAGTTGGCTGGTGGAAAAATGGTTATCCTGAATATTTTGCCAAGGTATTAAACAGCATTAATTTTATCGGAATAAAGGTTAAATTAAATGATCAGCTAATCGATTTAAATAACGCTGACGTATCTTCCTTCAGAAGAGTACTTAATATGAAGGAAGGCTGGCTTAAAAGATCCTTTATTGTAACCTGCAGTGATGGAGGCAGAGCTCAGTTTAATATAAAAAGATTTCTCAGCATGAAGACTAAGGAACTAGCCTCAATTTCCTATTCTGTTACTCCTCTTGACAAAGATACAAGTATAGAATTTGTCCCGTATTTAGATGCAGATGTTTATAATCAGGACTCAAACTATGATGAATATTTCTGGAGAGTTCTTCATGTTGAAGCAGCTAAGGAATATGGAAATATAACTTTAAAAACCAAAAAACTGGGCTTTGTGGTTTCAGCTTCTTATTCCTATGATCTATTCTTAGATTCTGAAAAAATAAGTTTAGAACCGGGTATAATTAAAAAAGAAAAGTTTGCAGGAAACTCAGTTTCAAAAGTCTGCCCTAAAGGCAGTAATTTTACCATAATAAAATATGCAGTGCTGTCTTCTAATAGATATTTCAAAGATAAAGATTTGAAAAAGGAATTAGATAAAATACTGCAAGAGGCTAAATATAAGGGCTTCTGCACTTTGCTTCATGAAAGCAGCCTGGAGTGGGATAAAATATGGCAGGACAGTGATATTGAAATAAAAGGAGATATAGCTTCCCAGCAGGGAATAAGATTTAATATATTTAATCTTAATCAGACATATACAGGAGATGACCCGGAGCTTAATATAGGTCCTAAGGGTTTTACCGGTGAAAAATACGGAGGAAGCACCTACTGGGATACGGAAGCTTACTGCCTCCCATTTTATTTGAGTACTAAAGAGGAAAAGACAGCAAGAAATTTGCTTTTGTACAGATATAAGCAGCTTCCAAAAGCAATAGAGAACGCAAAAAAACTGGGACTAGGTGGTGCTCTTTACCCTATGGTTACAATGAATGGTGAGGAATGCCATAACGAGTGGGAAATAACCTTTGAGGAAATCCATAGAAATGCTGCTATATCCTATGCTATATACAATTATGTAAGGTATACAAATGATGAGAAATATCTGGCAGATTTCGGTTTTGAAGTTCTCACTGAAACCTCAAGATTTTGGGCCAGCAGGGTAAGCTTTAGCCAGGATAAACAAAAATACGTTATTTTAGGAGTTACAGGTCCTAATGAATATGAAAATAATGTAAACAATAACTGGTATACAAATTATATGGCAGCTTGGAATATTAAATATACTTTAGATACAGCAAAATTATTAAAAGATAAGTTTCCAAAAAAATATGCTGCTTTAAAAGATTCGCTGTCATTAACAGAGGAAGAAAAGAAAAAATGGCTCCATATAACAGAAAATATTTATCTTCCCTATGATAAAGCAAATGGGATTTTCCTTCAGCAGGATGGATACCTGGATAAAGAGCAGATTAAAGCATCTGATATTCCAAAGGAAGAGCTTCCTATAAACAAGCACTGGAGCTGGGACAGAATACTCAGATCTCCTTTTATTAAGCAGGCTGATGTACTGCAGGGAATATATTTCTTCAATGATAAATTTGATATTGAAACTATGAGGCGGAATTTTGATTACTATGAGCCAAGGACAGTTCATGAATCCTCTCTGTCCCCTTGTATTTACTCTATTATTGCTTCAGAAATAGGTAGTTTTGATAAGGCTTATGAGCTTTACCTTAGGACATCCAGATTAGACCTGGACAATTATAATAAAGATACTGATGATGGGCTTCATATAACAAGCATGACAGGCTCCTATCTGTCCATAGTCCATGGTTTCGGAGGATTTAGATTTAAGGAAGATAATTTATCCTTTAATCCATATGTACCGGATAAATGGGAAAGCTACTCCTTTAAATTCTTATTTAGAGGAAGGCTTTTAAATATGATGGCAGATAAAAGAGACATAACCATCTCTTTATTGGAAGGCGGCAGCTTAACACTTTACCTGTATGGGAAAGAATATAAATTAAAAAACGACCAGGATTTAGTAGTTATTAATAAAATAAATCAGGAGGTTAATAATGGATAAAGAAAAAACAGTTGCTTATTTTTCAATGGAATATGGACTTGACTCCAGCTTTAAAATGTATGCCGGAGGTCTTGGCATATTGGCCGGAGATTATATAAAAGGAGCTAAGGACTATAATTACCCCTTAGTGGGAATAGGTATACTTTGGAAACAGGGATATACAGACCAGCTGATTGGTGTTGATGGCAAACCCTATGACACATACCATAACTATAAATATGACTTCTTAAAAGATACCGGCGTTAAAGTAAAAATAAATATAAGAAACAAAGAAATAACCTGCAAGGTATGGCTATGCGATAAGTTCGGAAATAATCCTCTTTACCTTCTAGATACAGACCTTCCAGAAAACGGAGGTGATAATTTCATAACAGGTCAGCTTTACGGTTGGTTTGGAGAAGAGAGAATCGCCCAGGAAATGATTCTGGGAATAGGCGGAGTAAGAGCTCTTAGAGCTCTTGAAATAGAGCCGGAGGTTTACCACTTTAATGAAGGTCATGCTTTATTTGCCGGTTTTGAGCTTCTTAAAGAGAAGATGGATAAGGGCCTAAGCTTTAATGAAGCATTAAATAAGACAAGAAATGAAATAGTATTTACTACCCACACACCAATAGTTCAGGGAAATGAGTCTCATCCAATAGACAGAATAATGTATTTAGGGGCTGATAACGGAATAAAAAGAGAAGATCTTATTAAGCTGGGAGGAGACCCCTTTAATATGACAGTAGCAGCTTTAAGACTTTCCAGAAAATCCAATGCAGTAAGTGCCCTTCATGCTGAAACTTCAAATGAGATGTGGAAAGATATAGATGGCAGGTCAGATATAATAGGAATAACAAATGCAATCCACATGCCTACCTGGGTAGATAACAGGATGGTGGCTGCGGCATCTTCAGGCAAAGATCTGTTTCCTATTCACAAAGATAATAAGGAAAAGCTGCTGGACTTTGTGTATAAAAGAAATGGAGTTAAGCTGGATAAAGACGTTCTTTTAATTGGTTTTTCAAGAAGAGCAGCTCCTTATAAGAGAAGTAATTTCATATTCTCAAAGGAAGAGATAATTAAACCTCTTATAAAAAATAGAAAGCTCCAGATTATATTCTCTGGGAAGGCACACCCCTTGGATGATACAGGAAAAGAGATAGTTGAAAATATAGTAAAGCTAACACGGGAATATCCAGGTTCTGTAGTTTTCCTGGAAAACTACGATATGGAAATAGGGAAAATGCTTACAACAGGCTCTGATATATGGCTTAATAATCCAAGAAGGCCAAAGGAAGCTTCAGGTACTTCAGGTATGAAGGCAGCAATGAATGGAGTATTAAACCTAAGCATTTTAGACGGCTGGTGGCCTGAAGCCTGCAAGGACGGCATTAATGGATGGCAGATAGGAAATGGGTTTGAAAGTCAGGATGAAATTGATCTGGATAGAAATGATTTAGCCAGCCTGTACGACGTCCTTTTAAATAAGGTTATCCCAACTTATTATAATGATAAGAGCAAATGGGAAGAAATGATGAGAGAAAGTATCCTCTCTACAAAAGATTATTTTTCTGTAGAGAGAATGCTTAAAGAGTATTATGAAAAGCTCTATTAACGGAATATAGTTATTAAAAATAGCTGCCTGGCAGCTATTTTTTAATTGGATATTTGTTCTCTGATTACAACATAGAAAAAGCTGCCTTACACAAAAATGAAGACAACTCTTATTTCTTATTTCTTTCTACAAGTTTAGTTTCAATAATATAATGAGAAATATCCATTTCATTTTCTAAATAACTTATCAGAAGCTTAGCAGCACTGTATCCCAACTTATCCGAATTGATATCAACCGAGGATAATGGAGGATCCTGATATCCTGAAAGAGGAGTATTATTAAAGCCTACCATGAATATATCATTAAGTCCTCTTTCTTTAATAGCTTTAATTGCTCCAAAGGCCAGTTGGTCATCACAGGTCAAAACTGCATCCGGTTTTCTATAATTTAAAATTTTATTCATTGCAGTATAACCCAAATCTTCATTGAATTCATTATCTTCAATAACCATATTTTTGTCATAATCAATTCCATGGACCTGAATAGATTTTAGAAAACCTGAAAGTCTGTCATTGGATACGTTCCAGTCACTAGGTCCTCCTATATATGCTATATTTTTATAGCCACGATTTATAACAGAGTCCGTAACTTGATACATAGCACTGAAATTATCATTATCCACCCAAAGAACATCATGAGCATTCTCAGGTCTTCCAATAACTACAAATGGGTAATTTCTCTTTTTTAGAAGATCAATACATTTATCCTTTGTCTTTGAAACTAAAAGAATTATTCCGTCAGCTAACTTGCTGTCAGTAAAATTTTTTAATATATTTACCTCATCCTTCTCATTTTTCCCAAAGGAATACATAATGTTGTACCCTTTTTTCTGAGCATATATGCTTATACCTGCCATTACCTGAATGTAAAATGGATTATGAAATAAATCCTCTGCAGTGTCCGGTAATACCAAGCCTAAAATCTTTGAGCTTTTAACGGCTAAACTTCTTGCAATTACATTTGGATGATAATTTAATTTTTTTATAGCTTCCATTACTCTGACTTTAGTCTCATCACTAATCCTTGGATTATTACTAAGCACCCTTGAAACTGTTGAAGGAGATACATTTGCTTCTTTTGCTACATCTTTTATTGTAGTACTCAATAAATCACGTCCAATAACTTAATATTATTGAAAATGCAAGGATTTGTTTTCCCCTGCAATTCCTTTAGAGTATAGCATATGTCAGCCCTTAACGCTACCTAATGTTAATCCTCCTACTAAATATTTTGATAAGGATACAAATAGTATCATTACCGGAACTGCAGTAATCAGAGCAGCAGCAGAATATATACCCCAGTCGGTGGAGAACTGTCCCTGCATATTAACAAGTCCTACTGGAAGAGTTATCATACTTGCATCAGTAAGGAGAACTCTTGCAACTATATACTCAGACCAGGCTCCCATAAAGGAAAACAGTGCAACTAGTGCAACAGCAGGTTTGGCGAGAGGAAGTATTATTTTATAAAAAGATGTTGTAATAGTAGCTCCATCTACGTAAGCACTTTCCTCTAAGGATTTTGGAATAGTATCATAAAAGCCCTTCATCATCCAAATATTAAATGGAATAGCAGTAGAAATATATACAGTAACAAGGCCTAGATAAGTTCCGGCTAATTTTAACTTAATAAGCATTAGATACAACGGAAGAAGCATCATAGTTGCCGGAAACATCTGAGTAACCAAAAGCATAGACAGTCCTATATTCTTCCCCATAAATTCAAATCTTGAAAAAGCATACCCAGCATATATAGCAATTAAAACTCCAAATGCTGTAGATATTGAAGCTACAATTAATGAATTTGAAAGCCATTTTAACAGTGAATATTTTGTAAATGCCAGTTTAAAATTTTCCAAAGTTGCATCTGCAGGAATTATCCTAAGAGATGTTGAAAATAAATTGTTGCCAGGTCTTAATGCAACTGTCAGTATCCTAAGTATGGGATATATAGACATAACACAAAATATAAAAAGTATTATATATATTATTGTTATTCTAAGTGGTGTATCTGTTCTATCAAATAATTGTTTTTTCATTTTTCCACCTCTAATTCTCTAATTTTTGAGCCTTGATAAATGCTGAGCTAAATGCAAGAAGTATGAGGAATATAACAACAGATAATGCCGCTGAATATCCATACCTGAAGTATTCAAAGGCTTTCTTATAAACCATAGTTACAAGTATCTGAGCTTCCTCAGATGCAGCACCGCTGGTAATAATGTAAATTACATTAATCATATTAAATGTCCAAACAGTTCCCAGCACTATAGCAGGTGTTAAAACTGGTTTTAGAAGTGGAAGTGTTACATTTTTAAACTGCTGAAAGTGTGAGGCTCCATCTACCTCAGCTGCTTCATATAATTCCCTTGGGATACTCTGGAGACCACCTAAGGATATCATCATCATAAACGGAATTCCCAGCCATATATTTGTGATTATACAGGCTACAAATGACCAAGTGGCATCTGACAGCCAAGGAATTTGAAGCCCAAATAATTTGTTTAAAACTATATTTACAGTTCCATAGTCAAAATTAAAAAGTCCTTTCCATGTTATTGCTGCTATATATTGAGGT
>JBAXYJ010000071.1:0-12152 GCA_041670885.1 Clostridiaceae bacterium | reverse complement strand
TATTTTAAGGATGCTTATAATGTAACTGCCTATCAAAGGGGGCTTATTGAATTTCCCAGAGAGCTTCCGGGGGTACTTGTTTTATTTATTGTTGCAGCTCTGTCTTCCTTTACGGATATCCGCATCTCAATGATAGCTCAGCTTTTAAGTATAATCGGAGTATTAACTTTAGGAATCTTCACTCCTCCCTTTGCAGTTATGCTTATATTCATTTTTATTAACTCTGCAGGAATGCATATGTTTATGCCTCTTCAGGACAGCATAGGAATGTCTCTTATTAAAGGTAATAATATAGGTAAAAAAATGGGACAGTATAAGGGAGTTTCAACGGCGTTTACCATGCTTTCGGGAATACTTGTTTTTATTGGGTTTAGAACTGGCTTTTTCAGCTTTACAAGTAAGACTAAATGGATATTTATAATATCTGCAATAGTTTCTCTTATTGCTCTTTTATTATTCTTTATTCTGGAAAAATCTTTAGCAAAGCAGCCAAAAACCAGCAAAAAAGTAAGATTTATTTTTAGGAAGGAATATAAATATTATTATACCCTGGTAGTAATGTTTGGAGTACAAAAACAAGTAATGCTTGTTTATGGCCCCTGGGTTCTTATTGAAATATTAAATAAGAAGGCAGATACTCTTGCAATTTTAAGTATAATCGGATCTTTTATCGGAGTTTTATTTATCCCTGCTGTGGGGAAGTGGCTGGACAGGTTTGGAATTAAAAAAATGCTTTATGCAGATGCACTATCGTTTATTGGAGTTTACCTGGCATATGGATTATTAAGCGCAGGCTTTGCATCCGGGAAATTAACTTCCTATGGGTTTCCTGTACTTCTAGCTTATCTGCTTTTCGTATCTGATAAAATGTCTAATCAATTTGGGATGATAAGAACAATTTATATGCGCTCTATAGCTGTAGAAAATTCAGACATTATGCCAACGCTATCCTTAGGTCTTAGCCTGGACCACTCAGTTTCTATAATATGTGCATATTTAGGAGGAATCGTCTGGTCTTTATGGGGACCTCAGTACATATTCTTCCTGGCAGCGGCTCTTTCATTTGTTAATTTATATGTAGCTACTAAGGTAAAGGATAAATAGTAAAAGCTGCCTAAGATTTAATCGAAGGCAGCTTATTTCACTTTTTTAATTTTGGAAGAGTGTTAGCGGCATAGGGCATAATTGTTGTTTTAAAACTGGAATTGTCCTTATATGCTATTTTCAATGCATCTTCTAAAGTATCAACTACTTTCACCTTTGTTTTAGTAAATAAACTTTTATCAATAACACCGGATACTAAAATGAAATTAAATCTTTCGCTCATCTCGCACATGTAATAGCCTACATATTTTGATATGCTGTATCTTTCCCGGAGTGATTTTTCCCTGTCTAACTGGTTATCATAATTTAATATCATATCCTGTACATCCTGATCTCCTCCAAGACCTTCTGAACACTCTGATAAAACGATCAAAGAGCCCCCGTCTTTTAATGCTTCCACAGAGTTTGTAACAGTTTTTATTGTTTGATAAAAGTTTATATCCTTAGGGAAGCCGCCTGCAGAGGCTATAACTACATCTGCCTTTTCATTTATATAAACACCGTCTTTTTCATCTACTATAGAACATCCTTTTTCATGGGCTTTTACGTAATCTCCAGCAACTGCAGCACATATGTTTCCATCAGGCCCCATAATATCATTAAACATAAAGGTTGGATTTACCATCCCGGCAGCCTGAAGCATATCATCATAGACAGGATTATTTTCTATATTTCCGCACTTTATACAGGGAAGCGCTCCCTTTCCAAGCTCAGGAGATAGAGACAGTCCGTGATTTTTCATGACACTTTCATAGCCTGATATTCCAGGCAGTATGGACTTCTTTCCGCCTCCCCAGCCAACCAGAAAATGATACACTATAGATCCTGTTATTATTACATGATCACACTCTAATGCTTTTTTATTTATGTATATTACATTTCCATAGGTAGTAGTTCCTATACATTTTAAACTTTCTTTATCCGTTGATACATGGTCATATATCGTGAATTTTCCAAACAGCTTGTCTCCTAAGAGAACCCTGTGCTCTTCATCAGTCTGACGTCTATGAGTTCCGGTAGCACTTAAGAAAATTATATTTTCATCCTTGACTCCTGCTGCTTTAAGCTCATCTACTATATATGGCAGGTATCTGCTCATTTTCTGCCATGCCCTGGTAATATCAGATATTACTATGCATACTTTTTCATTAGGTTTAATAAGATCCTTCATTCTTCTGCTTCCGATTGGGTTTTCCAGTGCATTTAATATTATTTCTTCCTCAGTACCCATGCTATCAAATTTATTCGGATTTATTATATGCAGCAGATTTTCTTCAGGTAAATCCAGCTTTACAATGCTTTTGCCATTCTTTAACTCCATATGCTTCATAAACCACACCTCTTTGATTTCTAAAATATTTTATGGATAATTTTATAATAAAATACAGTATTAGTCGATAAATGATGCTTTATTCTAGTAAAATGATATAATCATCCCATCTTTTCCTGCATAGGTTCCCATGGTGGCCCCCATATAGTTTATTATTACATCCTTAGGTGCAAACCTTTCAATGATCTGAGATTTTAAAAACTCTGCATCTTCAAAATTTCCTGTATGAGTAATACCAAATATGGTCTCATCAAATTTATTTCTTCTTTCCCCTATTACATCCAGTACTCTTTTTAAAAACGCCTTTTTGCCTCTGGTATTTTCTAATTCCACTACTTTTCCATTAACACCTTCCAGCAATACTTTAATATCAAATATCTTTGCAATAGATCCCTTAAATTTGCTTAGTCTGCCGCCCTTAACGATATTCTCAAGAGTATTTAATAGAATTAATATATTCATATTTTTTCTGCACTCTTTAAGCTTTTCTATTATTTTATCAGCAGGTATTCCCTGAGCTGCCAGCTCTGCTGCTTTAATAACCTGAAGGCCGTGTCCTAAGGAACCTGCCAGAGTGTCAAATACCCGGACGCAGGTACCTGATATCTCTTTTCCAATACAGGCTGACTGGTATGAACCGCTGAGGCCTGAGGATATAGTAAGGCATATCATTTCTTCATCACCTGACAGTTTTTTAAATACTTCTCCAAATTTGGCCGGTGAAGGCTGAGATGTCTTAGGAAGCTCATTGGAACTAAACATCTTTTTAAAAAATTCCTCTGAGGTAATATCTACGTTCTCCAGATATTCCTTGCCGTCTAATGTAATAGTTAATGGAACTACAGAAATATTATATTTATTTATAAATTCCTTTGGCAGATCAGCAGAGCTGTCTGTAATTATTCTTACCATGATATCCCCCCATATTTATACATAATTAACCTCTAATGGAATTATATCATAATTTAGGATGATGAAAAACAACATCATCTAAAACAGTATAATAATCCTGTTAATTATTGGAATATTATTATTGACAAATATAGTTTACAGTTGTAATATTTAATTGATTACAACTGTAAACTATATTGAGGGGTGAAAATGTGAAAAATGTGCCAAGTATATCAGATGCTGAATGGGAAGTCATGAAAATAATTTGGGGGAATAATAATATTACTGCCAATAAAATTATTGAAGAAACAGGAGTAAATAATCATTGGAAATCAAATACTGTTAAGACCTTAATAAACAGGCTGCTTAAAAAAAATGCTGTTGGATTTAATAAAAATGGGAAAGAATATTCTTATTTTCCAATGGTTTCTGAAGAGGATTGTATAAACGAAAAAAACCAATCCTTTTTAAAAAAAATTTATAATGGTTCTCTAAATTCAATGGTATTAAACTTTGTAAAGACAGAAAAGCTGACAGATAAGGAGATAGAAGATTTAAAGGATTTATTGAATAAATCAAAGAAATAAAGAGGTAGTAGCATGAGTTATTGGAGTATTTTCCAGTATGTAATAGAATCCTCCCTTATGGGAAGTGCGATGGTATTATTGATTTTTCTTGTAAAAATATTTGCAGGAAAGAAAATTAATCCAAAAGTATTATACTGTATTTGGATGCTCCTGTTAATAAAATTAATCTTCCCCTTTGGTCCGCAAAGCAAAGTAAGTATATATAATGCTTTTAACCCTTCTTATGAATCAATCATCAGCAGTATAGGTAATAATGCATCAATAAACCCGGTTACTGAAAATCCAGCCAGTAATGAAGCCCTAACTAAGGATTTAAAAACAAATACGGAAATTAATCCTGCACCGAATGTAACTAAGGAAAAAGAAACTATTCTGCAGCACTTATGGAATTATAAACAAATTTTTATTTTATTATGGACAATGGGAATGCTGATGATGGCATCCTACATTCTACTGGGTATTTACAGGATTAGACACCTGTGTAAAATTAGTCGTAAAAGTTATGATTCAATTTTATATCAGCTTTTAAAATCATGCAGTGTACTCTTAAAGGTAAAAGCGCCGGGAATTATTGTTACTGATAAAGTTCAAAGTCCCTTGATATATGGAATATTTAATCCAACAATAATATTACCTGGTAAAATCGTAAAAGAACTAAAAGAAGAAGAAATAAGGTATATACTACTCCATGAATTGTGTCATGTTAAAAGAAAAGATTTAATCATTATTTGGATAACTTCCCTGCTTAAAATAGTATACTGGTTTAATCCTGTTATACTCATAGGTCTCCATTTTATGAGTGCTGACTGTGAAATAGCCTGTGACACTACGGTCCTTTCTCATTTGAACACAGATGAAAGCTTAAATTACGGAAATACAATTATTAACGTTACAAAGTTAATAAATAATTCAAATGGTATTCCATGTACTGCATCAATTATCGAAAAGAAGTCCCAATTAAAAAGGAGGATTATAATGATTTCAAAATATGGTAAAATTACCAAAAGAAATCTGATAATAGGTGTACTGATTATTGTAATACTTGGGCTGATTGGGCTAACAGGGAGAGTCATAAAAAATAGTAAAGCCAGTTCTTCGCAAGAAGAATTTTTAAAATATTATAACTTAAAAGTTAAAGAAACTCCTGAGAAATTTAATATAACAGTGCCTAAAACCTGGGATGTTATGGCAGGTGATTATCCTGTAGGTTTATATTGGGAATTAGCAAATGAATTCTCAAAAGATGCCGGACTTGATCTGACAAAATTAAAGGGTGATACAGTTCAGGTATGGAGGTACTCCTTAGCAGATGGACTGCCTGGCCAGGGAGAGCAGAGTATTTATAATTATCCTTCAAACGCGGTACTTTTGGTATCTTCAAATAAAGTAGTTGGAGCCTGGCTCTGCTTTAACGTTGCAGGAATTGGACCTTCTGTGAAGAAACATTATTTAACTGATATTACTGGACTTACTTTTGAAAATTGGATTGAGAGAAAAGGTTTATTTTCTAATCTTGGTGATAATTCTGACTTAGCTGCTCTAAGCCCAACGGATTTGATAAAGGAGCATTTCAAAGCCATTAATAATGGTAATAAAACAAGAGCCTATGCCTGTTTAGACCCAGATGCAATGCGGGATTCCCTTACTATGAATCTTAATGGAAATACCCTTTATAATCCAAAGTTTAGTACTGATAACAGCCAAGTTGAGAATATAATAAGTGCTAAACCCATAGCTTTAAAATATCTTGACCCTAAGGAACCTGGAATTGAAATAAAAGAGATAAAAAATGAAACCATTATTGAAGCTGCAATAACTTTAGATATTAAGTGGCGTGATAATTTTATAAATTCAAATGGCAGACAAGTAAGGTTCTGTTTTCTAAAAAAGCATAGTAATGAATGGAAGCTGAATGGCCTTGGTACAGGTCCATAATATAGAATAAAAAATAACCATTTAAAATGGTTATTTTTTATTTTATGTTTTTTTATTTTACGTTGTACATACCATGACTATTCATGTAATTAAATATCTGTTCTCCATGCTGCTGCTCATCTTTTTGAATGTGCTGAAGTGCCTGACGAACTGTTGTATCTGCAGCTTCAAAAATTCCTGTATCATAAGTTCCTGATACATATTTTTCTGTTGACAATAGGTCACTGCAAAGTACCTCATCACCTTCATTCCTCATGGCTCCCTGATAGGATGACTTTAACTGTGTTGGCTGAGGCATTTGATTATGACTTAGATTAGGCACGTTACCCTGAAGCATATCATTAATAGTGTCTAAGTGATGCTGTTCTTCTCCGGACAGTTTGGTAAAAAGCTGTTTAAGCTCAGAGTCCTGAGCCTGCTGAGAATAATTTTGATACTTTTTAACGCAAATTTCCTCTTGATGCTTATCGTCTTCTAAAAGCATCCTTTCTTTTTGGCTAAGCTGTAATGGCATACTAACACCTCCAATATATATTTTCTTCCTTATTTTCTTTTTTATTCACTATAATTAAATTTATTTTTTACATATAAAATAAATATCTGCTAAAAATATAGTAAAAAAGATAAGGAAGTTTATTATGGTACGTCTGAGCAGGCACCAGCTATTTACCTTAATGTTTATATTTGAAATAGGAAGCACCACACTTTTTGCATTAGGAATAGATGCCAAACAGGATGCATGGATTGCTATCTTAACTGCGTTAATTATAGGGCTGTTTTTTGTGTGGATATATACTCAGCTTCAGAAATCATTTCCCGATAAAGATTTTATAGATATAATTACGTCCATACTTGGCAGAACTCTTGGATTACCACTGGCATTTTTATACCTGCTTTCCTGGTTTTGGGGCGTGTCAAGAAATCTTCGTGAATTTGGAGAATTAATAATACTTACAACGCTGCCAAGTTCCCCGCTTTGGATTGTCAGCCTGCTTTTTCTGTCAGTAAGCGTATATACTTTGCTAAAGGGAATGGAAGTAATGGCCAGAAGCAGTGAAATAATTCTTCCAATGCTTTTAACCTTCCTGTTTGCTGCTTTTATTCTGCTTTTTTTATCAGGTCATGTTAATTTCACTAATTTATCCCCTGTTTTGGGAGGAGGAATTTCACAGGTTCTTAAGGCAGTTCCAGGTATCGTATTTTTCCCTTTTGGTGAATTAAATATTTTTTTAATGTATTGGCATTGTGCTGATGAAAAAAATGCTGTAAGAAGTTCTTCAATAACAGCTGTTTTATTTGCAGGATTTATTTTATGCATCACATTAATAATGGATATTTCCGTTTTTGGTGCACAATATGTATCCATAGCTGCAATTCCTTTTATGGAGGCTGTTAGGCTTATAAATGTGGGGGATATAATAACAAATATAGATGTGATAGGGGTTATTATTATTTTCTTCGGAGGATTTTTTAAAATGTCTGTATATTTATATGGTATAGTTCTTGGAATATCTAAAATATTTAAAATTAAAAATCTCAAGCTGCTGCTTATTTTATTCAGTATATTTTTATTATGGTATTCCATTGTATTTGAGCCTAACTATGCTTATCACATCTGGATGTCTCCATTTGATGCCAAATATTTTGGGCTGCCGTTTTCTGCTGGATTTCCCCTACTTCTTATCAGTATATATTACATTAAAAGGAAAAGAGGGATAATTAAATGATAATGATTGTTATAAACTTTTTCAGTAAATTTTTAAAAGGAAGAGGACTGCTGCCTTCCATATTAGTTATATCCTCCTGGTCTTATATATGTATCTTATCTGTTGACCTGATCTTGCAACTGGTTCTTTATATTATTGGTTCTATAAAAAACAGGAATAGCTTTCAAAAATAAGCAAATAATAAATGAAGAAATTCCATAATGCAAAATTTTTATCAAAATATAATTATGTAATTTTTCATAATAAAACAAAAGAGGTAGTTATATGTTTAAATATATTGCAAGAAAATTATCATTTTTAATGATGAAAAATGAATATAAGGGTACCAATTCCCAAGCATCTGCTCCATCAGATTCCAGGCTTTCATCCAGTTTAGCAGAAAATATGAGTACATTTAAAAATATTTTGAGCCAGAGCAGCGACCTGGTTTTCAGGGAATTTTCCTTTGGTCTGCAAAATCAGATGAAAGCTGTTTTAATATTTATTGAGGGTTTATCAGAACAGTCCTTAATAAATGAAACCATACTGAAGCCGTTTATGTATGATATCAGCCTTAAAAATATGGACAGCAGCCTTAAAAACAATATTGACATAATAGAAAAAAGCTTTTTATCAGTAGGTAATGTAAAAAGAACATGCCTTATCAATGATTTGGTTGATTCCTGTTTATCAGGAGATACAATACTAATGATAGACGGAATTCCTGAATCTATTATTATTTATTCAAAAGCCTGGGAAGGCAGGGGCGTGGAAGAGCCAAAAACAGAAGCAGTGGTCAGAGGCCCCAGGGAGGGTTTTACAGAAAACATTGCTGTTAATATGTCACTTATAAGGCGAAGAATAAAAAGTCCCGATTTAACCTTCAAAACTTTAAAAATCGGTTCCCGGACAAAAACCAGCGTATGTATTGTATATGTAAAAGGAATTGTTAATCCAAAACTTATTGATGAAATCTATAAAAGGCTTAACAGAATCAATACTGATGCAATTTTGGAATCAGGCTACATAGAGCAGTTTATAGAAGATGCCCCCTATTCAATTTTTCCTACTATAGGCAACACAGAGAAGCCTGATACATCAGCTGCAAAAATTCTTGAGGGCAGGGCCTGCATATTAGTTGATGGTACTCCTTTTGCACTGACAGTTCCCATGCTGTTTATTGAGGGCTTTCAAAGTGCAGAGGATTATTATACAAGACCATATTTTGCAAGCCTTTTAAGAATTCTAAGATTCGCCTGCTTTACCATCAGCATACTATCACCGGCCACATATGTAATGCTGGCTACATTTCACCAGGAGCTTATTCCAACCACTCTGCTTTTTACCATGGCAGCAGGAAGGGAAGGTGTTCCATTTCCTGCAGTAATAGAGGCAGGTCTTATGATGATAACCTTCGAAATATTAAGAGAGGCAGGAGTAAGGCTTCCAAGACCAGTTGGCCAGGCGGTAAGCATAGTTGGAGCTTTAGTCATAGGCGAAGCAGCTGTTACTGCAGGCCTTGTTGGAGGCCTTTTAGTAATTGTGGTGGCACTTACTGCAGTTTCCAGCTTTGTTCTTCCTGCATTTACAGATGTGGAAGGAATACTTCGAATTTTTTTTCTGATACTTGCAGGATTCTTAGGTATATTCGGCGTAGGCCTCGGGATTTTATTTATTCTTGCCCATATAGTGTCACTTAGATCCTTTGGTACTCCATATTTTGCACCAATGGCTCCCCTTACTGAAAAAGATTTAAAGGATACTTTTATAAGAGTTCCTATTTGGAAAATGACTACACGGCCCCGCACAATTGGATGGCATAATATTAACAGGCAAAAGGATAACTTAAAACCTGAACCACCTAAGGATGGTCAAAATTAATTATTATGAGGTGAATTTATGAAAAAATACATAAAAATTATATTTGTAATAGCAATATGTATTTTTATTACCTTAAATACAACTTCCTGCAAAAATGCTCATGAATTAAACAAACTGGCCATTGTTATGGGGGTTGCTGTTGATAAATCCAGTGATCTAAATAAAATTCAAACCACTGTCCAGGTAGCCAAAGTAATGGCAATAAAGTCATCCCCATCTAATCCAGGTTTTAGTGACATAACTAAAAATTATATCAATTATAAGGGGGACGGTTACACATTATTGGAGGCTGTAACATCAATTAGCCGAAAACTAAACAGAAGTCTTTTCTTCCCTCATAATCAGGTTATTATAATAAGCAAAGAAGTTGCCCAAGAAGGAGTAAGAAAGTATCTGGACTTTTTTTTAAGAAACCGTGAAACAAGACTGCTGGAATGGGTTGTGATATCTGATGTTGATGCTTCCAAAATATTGGGTATAAAACCTGAGCTTGAAGCTACCACAGGAAGAAGTATCGGGGAGCTTATCAAAACACAAAAAGTTGTTACCCAGGTACCAACTGTGGACCTGAAAGAATTTGTGCAGAAACTTATGAGTAAGTCCACCTCCCCCGTTGCACCTATAGCAGAAATAATAAAAGAAGACGATAAAGACATGATTTTACTTTCCGGTACCGCAGTATTTAATAAAGATAAAATGGCAGGTCAGCTTAATAAAAAGGAAACCAGAGGGTATTTATGGGGCATAGGTAAAATGAAGGGGGAAACCATACTCGTATCAGAACCTAAAAATAATGGAATGCTTAGCCTTACAATAACTAAAAGCAGTTCTAAAATAACACCTGAAATTAAAGGAAATAAAATTTACATGAATATGAAAATTTCAGAAGAAGGAGATTTGGGAGAGCAAACCTCAACTGAGGATGAAGCAAATCCTGAAGCATTTAAGGAAATTGAAAAATCTGCAGGAGAAGCTATAAAAAGTGAAGTAATGGAAACATTAAAAAAATCAAAAGAACTTAATTCAGATATATTTGGCTTTGGAGACATAATTTATCAGCATTATCCAAAACAATGGCTTAAATTAGAAAGCAACTGGGAGCAGACTTATCAGGATGTTATTGTAAATATTACTGTAGAAGCTAAACTAACCAGGACAGGAAGAATTACTAAACCTGCAATGTCTAAAGAGAAGTAACCCTAATGAGGTAAGGCAAATGATAGTATTACTGATTATCTTTCTTATATCAGGTTTCGTGGAAGTTAAGCAGCTTATAAATAAGAAATTCTGGCATGAGCTTAAAGTTTCGTCCATATTCTTATCTATAGCGCTCATATTTCTTCTTCTTTATATTTTTAACCTGCCGCTGCCAAATCCTGTTAGACTTATGGAATATGAAGTAAAAGACCTTTTACACTTAAATTACAAATAGTTAAGTACGGAGTAAAAACATGAAAGTTGAAAAAGGAATAATATCAGGTAAACAGCTTATGTTCCTGATCATAGTACATCTTCAGGCATCCACACTGGCAATATCATTTATTGCCAGTTTAGTAAATCAAAGTTTATGGATTATTATATCATTCACATTTATTTTAATGTTTATTTTTTTCTGGATCTATTTAAAAATAAGCCTCCAGTTTCCGGGTTTAAATTTAATAGAAATTAATGATATACTATATGGGAAAATAATAGGTAAAGTTGTTTCTTTATTGTATATATATTTTTTCTGGTATATAGCTGCTGCAAATTTAAGATTTATAGCAGATTTTTTCAGTGCTTTTCTGTATCAGGGAATCAGCAACTCAGTTTTTATTATATCTTTTGCACTGGTTTTAGTGTATACCGTAAGAAATGGTTTGGAGACATTTGGGAGGTGCTCTGTGCCATTAGCAATATTGAACATAGTTTTAACTATATTTATTACAATACTAACCATAAAGGATTGGAATTTAAAAAACTTTCTGCCTCTTTTTAATATAGAACTAATTAAAATCCTTCAGTCCGCAAATCTGATGATAGCCATACCTTTTGGTGAAATGATTGTGTTCATGATGATTTTCCCCTATGTAAATGAACAAACAAAGGTTAAAAAATACTTTTATTTAGGATACATAATTGGTTTTATTAACTTAATAATAATTATTATCCGTAATATTGCTGTACTTGGGAATATTACATCATTATATCTGCTGCCTTCCTTCCAGGTTGCAAGAATCATAAATGTTGGTGAGATAATAGTCAGAGCAGAGATAGTTATTGCTGTAGTCCTTCTTTTTAATTCTTTTATAAAAATATGCATTTTCTTATATGTAACCGTTTTAGGTCTGGCTCAGCTTTTTAGAATGAAGTATTATAAGCCTTTAGTTCTTCCTATAGGAGTGCTTATATCAGTATTTGCTGATTCTATGTATAATTCTTCTACAGAGCATGGATACAGCGGAGCTAACATTTATCCGGTATATGCATTACTCTTTATAATTTTCATTCCCATAATTACATTTATTTTAATGTATATTAAAAAATTTTCTAAGTGAAGCAGTAAACGTCCACAGCTGAAATGTTTATTAAAATTCCAAAGCTAAATATTAAGCTTATCAATAATTCTACAAAGGTATTTATATCAGAATTCAAAGAAGGAATATCCTTTATAAAAAATAACAGTTTAATTTTACTTATAATCATATCTGGATTTTTTATAAATTTTGCTATAAGTCC
>JBAXYJ010000070.1:0-12160 GCA_041670885.1 Clostridiaceae bacterium | reverse complement strand
ATTAAAGCCTGAGGTTGAGCTGGGAGCATATAAAGGCGTAGAGGTTAAGAAAAATGTATATCCAGTTTCAGATGAGGATATAGAAAATGAAATTAAAAGCATGCAGCTTAAAAATGCCAGAGTTGAAGTTAAGGAAAATGGAACTCTGGAAAGCGGAGATACAGCTATTATCGACTTTAAAGGGTTTATAAATGGAGAGGCTTTTGAAGGCGGAGAAGGAAAGGATTTCCCTCTTGAAATCGGATCAGGCAGCTTCATAGGTAATTTTGAAGATCAGCTTATCGGCTTAAGCAAAGGTGACGAAAAGGATGTTATTGTGACCTTCCCTGAAAATTATGGAAAAGAGGATTTAAACAGTAAGGAAGCATTATTTAAGGTAGCAGTTAAGGAAATTAAAGTTAAAGAATTACCTGCTATAGATGACGAATTTGCAAAAGAGGTATCAGAATTTGATACAATTGCAGAGCTGAAAGAAGATATAAAAACTAACAAAATAAAAGGAAATGAAGATAAGGCAAACAGAGAGTATGAAGACAGTGCTGTAAATATTGTTACTGACAATGCTAAATTAGAAGTTCCTAATGTTATGGTTGAAAAGGAAATAGACTATATGCTTAAGAACTTTGATTCAAGACTTAAGAATCAGGGTGTTGATATGAAAGCTTACTATGAGTACACAAATTCATCAGAAGAAAAGGTTAGGGAAATGATGAAGGATAGTGCAGAGAGAAAGGTAAGAACAGATTTAGTTCTTGAAAAGATTGCAGAAACTGAAAAAGTTGAAGCATCAGATGAAGAATTATCAGCCAAGGCTAAGGAAATAGCTATGTATTATGATACAAAAGATATTGATAAGACAGCAGAGCTTGTTTTAAAATCACAAAAAGATATGCTTGCTATAGACATTGTTAATGAAAAAGTTATAAAATTATTAATAGACAGCAGTGTTTCAATTTAGTACTAGATTGCCAGATTTATTCTGGCATTGTCTTTAAAGTTAGGAGGATGTAAAATGAGTTTAGTACCAGTTGTAGTAGAACAGACAAACAGAGGAGAAAGATCTTACGATATATATTCCAGATTATTAAAAGAAAGAATAATCATGCTTTCAGAAGAAGTAAATGATGTTACTGCCAGCTTGGTGGTTGCTCAGTTACTGTTTTTAGAGGGAGAGGATCCGGACAAGGATATATATTTATATATAAATAGTCCGGGAGGCTCTATAACATCAGGTATGGCAATTTATGATACCATGCAGTATATAAAGCCTGATGTTTCCACAATTTGTATTGGAATGGCAGCATCTATGGGCTCATTCTTGTTAACTGCAGGAGCAAAGGGAAAGAGATTTGCACTGCCAAACAGTGAAATTTTGATCCATCAGCCATTAGGAGGCTTCCAAGGTCAGGCAACTGATATTGGAATTCATGCAGAAAGAATTCTTAAAATAAAACAAAACCTTAATAAAATATTAAGTGACAGAACAGGTCAGCCACTGGAAAAAATACAAAAGGACACTGAGAGAGATTACTTCATGACAGCGGAGGAGGCCAAAGCATACGGGTTAATTGATGAGGTTATTGACAAAAAAAAGCAACCTTAAAGAGGTGAATTTATGGTAAAACAAGAAGACAGAAACAAGCTTAAATGCTCTTTTTGCGGCAAAACTCAGGATCAGGTAAGAAGACTTATAGCCGGACCTGGTGTTTATATCTGCGATGAGTGTATTGAATTGTGCTCTGAAATAATAACTGATGAATTTGAAGATAATGGGGATGTGACAGCGGCCTCACTTCCAAAGCCTGAAGAGATAAGGATGCACCTTGATCAGTACGTAGTGGGTCAGGAAAATGCAAAGAAATCACTTTCAGTAGCTGTTTACAATCATTACAAGAGAATAAACTCAAATGATTTTGATAAAGACGTAGAACTTCAGAAAAGCAATATCCTGCTTTTAGGACCTACCGGATCAGGTAAAACTCTTCTGGCACAGACACTGGCAAAGTTTTTGAATGTACCATTTGCAATAGCTGATGCTACAACTTTAACTGAAGCAGGCTATGTTGGTGAAGATGTTGAAAACATTCTGCTTAAGCTTATACAAAATGCTGATTATGATGTAGAAAAGGCAGAAAAAGGTATAGTATATATAGATGAAATAGATAAGATTGCAAGAAAATCAGATAACCCATCTATAACAAGAGATGTATCTGGTGAAGGAGTACAGCAGGCACTTCTTAAAATTCTTGAAGGAACTGTAGCGTCTGTTCCTCCTCAGGGAGGAAGAAAGCACCCTCATCAGGAATTTATTCAGATAAATACTACAAATATTTTATTTATCTGCGGAGGAGCTTTTGACGGAATAGAAAAGATAATAGAAAAGAGAACAAGACAGTCTTCCCTTGGCTTTGGTGCCAGAATTGATTCAATTCATGACAAGGATATTGGTGAAGTACTTAAGGAGATAATGCCTCAGGATCTTCTTAAATTTGGGCTAATTCCAGAGTTTGTAGGAAGAGTTCCAATTTTAGTTACTCTGCAGTCTCTAAACAAGGAATCGCTGCTTAGAATCCTTAAGGAGCCTAAAAATGCTTTGACTAAGCAGTATAGAAAGCTCTTTGAGATGGATAATGTGGAGCTGGAGTTTAATGATGAAGCACTGCTGGCCATAGCAGAGGAAGCTATTAAAAGAAACACAGGGGCCAGAGGCCTTCGGGCAATACTGGAAGATATAATGCTTGACATTATGTATGATATACCTACTAAAGAGGAAATTCAGAAGGTTATTATTAATAAAGATACATTATCATCTAAAAAGCCTGAGGTTATTTTGGCTGCCGGCGGTAAGAGAGAAGTATTAAAGCTTTCGAAGAAAACAAAATCTAAAAAAGGTCCGGAAACAGCGTAAAAGCTGCCTCATTTTGAGGCAGCTTTTTTTATCTGTGGGAGCAGATTTTTTTGCATATAAAGATATATATTTGAGAATAATAAGGAAAACTGAATGATGAAGGAGTGAAATTATGCAGGAGGTTTTATTAGTAGTTCAATTATTTTTCTCATTTATAATAGGCTTATATTTTTTGAATCTGCTTTTAAACAGCAGAAGCAGTAAAAACACAATAAACAGAGATTCAGAAAAAGAGATGGATAGACTGAATAAAATGAGAGAGATTAAGCTAACAGAGCCTTTATCTGAGAAAAGCAGACCTAAATCTTTTGATGAGATAATAGGTCAGGAAAATGGCATAAAGGCCTTAGAAGCTGCTATATGTGGGCCCAATCCACAGCACGTTATAATATATGGCCCGCCTGGGGTAGGTAAGACAGCAGCAGCCAGACTTGTTTTAGAAAAAGCAAAGAAAGCAGCTAAATCTCCGTTTGGGGAAAAGGGAAGATTTATAGAAATAGATGCTACAACTATAAGGTTCGATGATCGGGGTATGGCAGACCCTCTGATTGGTTCTGTTCATGATCCTATATATCAAGGCGCAGGGGCTTTAGGTATAGCAGGTATTCCTCAGCCAAAGGAAGGAGCTGTCACCAAAGCCCATGGGGGCATACTGTTTATTGATGAAATAGGAGAGCTTCATCCAATCGAGATGAATAAGCTTCTCAAAGTTTTAGAAGACAGGAAAGTGTTTTTAGACAGTGCTTATTATAACAGTGAAGACAATAACATTCCTGTTTATATTAAGGAAATATTTGAAAATGGCTATCCTGCTGATTTTAGGCTTATTGGTGCTACAACAAAAAGTCCGGATCAGATTCCTGAAGCTATAAGGTCAAGATGCATAGAGGTGTATTTTAGATCATTAGATGAAGATGAAATTATAGAAATAGTAAAAAATGCAGCTAAAAAGATTAATATGTTTATAGAGGATAAAGCCATAGAGCTTATATCAAGATATGCAGGGAACGGCAGAGAAGCTGTAAATATAATTCAGCTGGCCTCATCCCTTGTTATAAATGAAGACAGAGATATGATAACGCTGGAGGACATAGAGTGGGTAATAGAAAATGGAAAATTCTCTCCAAGAATTACAGAAAGCATAAATGAGGAGCCTAAAATAGGAATAGTAAATGGCCTGGCAGTAACTTGCGCAAATCAGGGCAGGATGATGAAAATTGAAGCAATTACAAAGTTACTTCAAGATAAGTCAGGCAGCCTTATAATTACAGGTGTTGCCGAAAAGGAAGAAATAAAAATAGGCAATTCCACAATCATAAGAAAGAGCAGCATAATGGAATCAGCTTACAGTGTTCTTACTGTGCTTAAAAATACATACAATATAGACATATCCTGCTATGATATACACCTTCATTTTCAGGGAGGTCAGGTAGTAGACGGACCATCCGCCGGTGTAAGCATAGCAGCAGCCATATACAGCTCAATAAAAGGCATAAAAATAAGTAATAAAATTGCCATGACTGGTGAGATATCAATTTCCGGATTAATTTGTCCTGTTGGAGGAGTATATGAAAAAATAACAGCAGCGAAAAAGGCAGGCTGCCATGCTGTTATAATTCCAAAGGATAATTATCAGGCTATATTTTCAAAAATAACAGACATAAAAATAATAACTGCAGAGGATATAGAGCAGGTTTTTATGTCAGCATTTATAAATGACATATGTCCAAAAACAGATATGCTGTCTGCCAAAAGAAGTGTAATATAAAGCAAATATGCTGGCTTGATTTTATTTATTGAATTATACTATTATTATAGGTATAATATACTAATCGCAATTAAATTTATAAATAGGAGGAGATAGTATGGAATCAAATAATAAGATTCTTCCTATGATACCTTTAAGGGGATTGACAATCTTCCCATATATGATACTTCATTTTGATGTGGGCAGGGAAAAATCAATTCAAGCTCTTGAGGAAGCAATGATGAATAATCAAGAAATATTTTTGGTAGCACAAAAGGAAGCAAAGACTGAAAAACCTACTCCAGATGATATATATGAAATAGGAACATTATGCAGCATAAAACAGATTTTAAAGCTGCCTGGAAATACTGTAAGAGTATTAGTTGAGGGAAACAGCAGAGGCAAAATATTAAATTACATTCAGGAGGAGCCATTCTTTAAAATTGAAGCAGAGGTTCTTCAGGATAAGGAATGCATTGATACGAAAAAGTGCAAGGCTTATATCAGACTGCTGGAGAAAAATTTTGATGAATATATTAAACTGTCCGGTAATCTGCCTGCAGAAGCTTTAATATCTTTAGAGGAGTATGATGAGCCTGGCAGGATGGCAGACGTTATGAGCTCCTATATTATGCTAAAGCAGGATAAAAAGCAGGAGCTTTTAGAATGTTATGATGTTTTAGACAGGCTTGATAAGCTAAACGAAATTCTTCTAAATGAAATAGAGATTCTTGATTTGGAAAAAAAGATTGGGAATAAGGTAAAGAGTAAAATTGAAAAGTCCCAAAAGGAATATTACCTTAGAGAACAGATTAAGGCAATTCAAGAGGAATTGGGAGAAGAAGATGAGCTTAAAAAAGAGGTAAAAAGCTATAAAACTAAGATTTCAAAGGCAAAGCTTCCAAAAGAGGCTAAGGAAAAAGCACTTTATGAGCTTAGCAGACTGGAGAATGTAGGAGGTTTTAGTGCTGAAGGATCAGTAATAAGGACATATCTGGACTGGATACTTGATTTGCCATGGAATAAAGAGACAGATGATAACATAGATATAAAAAGAGCCAGAGAAGTATTAAATAGTGAGCATTATGGTTTATATGACGTAAAGGATAGAATAATTGAGTATTTAGCAGTAAAAAAGATGAGTAAATCCCTAAAAGGACCTATACTCTGCCTAGTTGGTCCTCCGGGAGTTGGTAAAACATCCATTGCTAAGTCTATTGCTCATGCACTTAACAGAAACTTTGTAAGAATGTCCCTAGGCGGAGTAAGAGATGAAGCAGAAATAAGAGGACACAGAAAAACATATGTAGGTGCCATACCCGGCAGAGTTATATATTCTATGAAGCAGGCAAAGTCTAAAAACCCATTATTTTTATTAGACGAGATAGACAAGATGGCTTCAGATTTCAGAGGAGACCCAAAGGATGCTCTTTTAGAGGTTTTAGACAGCGAGCAGAACAATACATTCAGGGATCATTATTTAGAGGTCAGCTTTGACTTATCAAAGGTACTGTTTATAACAACTGCAAATACACTGGACACTATCCCAAGACCTCTTCTTGACAGGATGGAGGTAATTGAGATATCGGGCTATACCACAAATGAAAAATTAAATATTGCAAAGAATCATCTTATACCAAAAGAATTAGAAGCCCACAGCATCGATAAAAGTATAATAAAGATAACTGATTCAGCTATAGAGACAATCATTGAAAGGTATACAAGAGAAAGCGGAGTCAGAAACTTGGAAAGAACTATAGCTGCCTGTATAAGAAAGGGCATAGCAGAATTAGTTGAAAAAGAAAAAAAATCTATTACTATAAACTCATTAAATTTAAATAGATTTTTAGGTGCACCAATATTCTCCTACGAAAAGAGAGATCTAGAGGACAAGGTTGGAGTTGTTATGGGGCTGGCTTGGACAGGATACGGCGGAGATACACTTCCTATAGAGGTACTGTCTATGAAAGGAACGGGAAAGCTGGAGCTGACAGGCTCATTAGGTGATGTAATGAAGGAGTCTGCAAAAGCCGGTTACAGCTATGTAAGGTCTATAGCAGACAAATATAGTATTGAAGGGAGCTTCTATAAGACTACAGATATTCATATCCATGTTCCGGAGGGTGCAGTCCCAAAGGATGGTCCATCTGCTGGGGTAACCATGGTAACAGCCTTAGTTTCGTCACTTGCCCGCAGAAAAGTAAAACACAATGTTGCAATGACGGGAGAAGTAACACTAACTGGCAGGGTTCTTCCTATAGGGGGGCTTAAGGAAAAGTCCTTAGCAGCTTTTAGAGCTGGAATCGATACAATAATTATTCCAAAGGATAACCTGAAGGATTTAGAAGAAATTCCAAAGGCAGTAAAGAAAAAAGTGAAATTTATTCCTGCTGAAAATGTGGAAGAAGTATTGAAAAATGCTTTAGTTGGTGAAAAAAATGGAGATTAAAAAAGCAGAATTTGTAACTTCCTGTGCATCAAAAAAGACACTTCCCGAGGGCAATTTCCCTGAGGTAGCCTTTGTAGGAAGATCAAATGTTGGAAAGTCTTCCCTCGTTAATATATTAACAAACAGAAAAAAACTGGCCAGAGTAAGTAATACCCCTGGTCGGACTAGGCTAATCAACTATTTTCTGATAAATGAAGAGATATATTTTGTTGATTTGCCTGGATATGGCTATGCTAAAGTATCAAAGGAACAAAGGAAAACTTGGGGCAAAATAATAGAAGAATACATGTTAAACAGTGCAAATTTAAAGTTGGTAGTAATGCTTGTTGATTCCAGACATGAACCCTCAGAAGATGACATTTTAATGTATAAATTTATAAAGCATTATAAATATAGAGTGTTAATTGTAGCAACTAAATCTGATAAACTTAAAAAGAATGATATAAACAAAAATAAAAAGATTATTTTAGATGCTCTTGAATTAGAGCAGGGCGATAAGCTGCTGCTGTTTTCAGCACTTTATAAGACCGGAAAGGAAGAATTAGTAGATAGTATTTATGATGAAATATTTCATTAGGGGGAAAAATGGAGCAGATATTTGATTTGATTTTTGTAATAGTATTTATATATCTTGTACCATTAGGCTTGTTTATTAGGTATTCAAATCCATATTTGAAAAACTATATAACAATTCCGCTGTCTATTCTTTATGTGATACTAAGCATTTTTACTATAAATTATAATTATATGCCATTTATATTAGTAATTTTAACGATATACTTCATTAGAAAATCAAGTTTTGCAAGAGATAATTATTTAAATGAAACAAATGATTATTCCAGGTATAATTTTAGCTTAAAAGGTTTCGACTCACTGGAAGGAATAAAATTTGCAGGTATAACATTAGTAACTACAATAGGAATAAGCTATTTAATTCAAGTAGTATTTAGTCATTTTAATATACCAATTGATGAGCAGGAAATAGTCAAGGTTCTAAAACAGCTGTCTCTGGTGAATTTTATTATGCTTTCCATATCCGGTCTTTTGATAGCACCTATTGTAGAGGAACTTGTTTTCAGATGGTTCCTTTTCAGCAAGCTGCTTAAACATAGAATTAATGTTATACTGGCAGCAATAATCAGCTCTATTATATTTTCCGCAGGTCACTTGACGCTGGCTGGATTTTTGCCTATATTTGCATTAGCTATGATAAACTGTTACATTATTGAAAAAAAAGGATTCTGGTATGCAGTATTTAATCATTTTTTCTTTAATTTTTTATCTTTCTTTTCTTTATTTGTTCAAAGATTTGGAGGTAATTTAATAAAGTGAACTTCCTATTTGCAGAAGTGGGTCTTGAAATTTAGATAAATTAAACGTCTCAATAAATGAGGCGTTTTTTTATTTGCGGTTTTATACCAAAAATTTTATTAACATTAGGTACATGTATTATGTTTTTGTATCAATTTATATGGGTGAGAATAATATATATTAGAACAAAAGAAAACTATTTTGTAAAGGAGGTATCGAATGGAACTAACAAGCTGTCTAGGTAACTTATCTAAACCGGGTTCTTCAAACTGTGGTAACAATTTCAGCTTTATATGGATATTCCTTATTCTATTCCTTTGCTGTGGTGATGGACTGGGCTCAATAATGGACTGCTTCTGCAAAAAGAAAAAACATCACCGTCATCATCATAAGGGAGGCTGCTGCAATCTTTTAGGTGAGGATAATTTATTCATATTATTTATAGTATTTGCCCTGTTCTGCTGCAATAATAAGGGGCAATGCTGCTGAAATAGCAAGGAACTTATAAAATAAGAAAGGAGGAATTAGTATGTCAAGAAGAAAAAATAATTGCTGCTGCTTAAGCGACCTATTGATATTAATATTAATAGTTCTTCAATTTAAACCTGTTAGAGGTCCAGTAGGAGGCCCAGGCTGCGGTCCACATCCTGAGCCAGACTGTCCCCCACTGGCAATTGACAACAGCATTCTGTTTTTAGTAGCATTATTCTATTTATCCTGCTGCAATAAATGCTAATTAAGTGAGGAGGAGGGCTTTGCCTTCCTCTGCTAATATTGAAAGAGGTGAATTTATGTCAAATCATAAACACAATAACAAAAACGATAATGAAAAAAGTTATGATCTAAACAATATTTCCAGCATGATAAACAACATGGATAAAAATCAAATACAGGATGTATTATCAAAATTGAATATTGATCAAAATGTATTAAATAATACGGATTTAAGCAGTATAGGCGATGATAGAGGGTTACTTTTACTTACAACAATAAAACCATATCTCAGCAGAGACAAAAAGAAAATGCTGGAAACAATAGAAAAATTATATACAGCCTCTAAAATGATGGGGAAAAACGTTTAAGAAGGAACCCCCTTCTTTTTTTATTTTAAAAATTTTTGAATTTCCTTATTTAAGTAATTTAAAACAAATTATGGTTATGTTATAATATTTATATCTTTAATGGAAGAATTAGGGATTTCTTTATCTGATATCATACTGCACTTACCCTGAAGGATACCGCCTTGTATTATAATAAGATCCTTAACAGTAATATCACCATGGATAAGTCCTGTTGAACCAATAATGAGTTTACCTGTGCAGGTGATATTCCCATCAATTTTGCCGTTAATGGTTGCATTATAACAGGAAATGTTCCCTTTAATATAGGATAATGATGATGTTTCTAAATCATTTTCTATTAAAACATCACCGTTTAAAATGCCATCATTTTTAATTAAACCTGAACCTTTTAATATACCATCAATAGTGCAATTAACACCGATTAGTGTCCCGATTTTATTTTGAGATTTATCAGCGGAGAACATAACATCACCTTCCTTGTATATCTATATGGAAATATTTTAAATTTATGATAAAAATGGGGTGTGAAAAATGGCTAAATTATCGCATTTGTTAGAGCTTATCAATATTCTTCAATACAAAAAATTTTCAACCGCTTCTGAGCTGGCTCATATGCTGGAGGTGGACAAGAAAACTATATACAGATATATGGATAGTTTAAACATGGCAAATATACCGGTAAGAGCGAAAAAAGGCAGATATGGAGGCTTTTATATAGGTGACGAATATTATATGAAGCCGCCAGCTTTAACAGATGATGAGGTTCAGGCACTTCTTCTTTCCTCAGAAGTTTTGTCAAAGGAAAACGGATTTATATATGCAGAGGATTTAAAAAAAGCGGTATCAAGAATAGTAAACAGCTCGTTAAATACTCAGAAGGAACTAAAAAGTATAAGAGAAACCTTAGATTTTCAGGTAAGTAAGATAGGGGCTTTTGAAGATTTGAAGGGGGGAATATCAAAGCTGAATTATGCAATTAAAAATGATATAAGCATAAAGATCAGCTATTTTTCAATAAGTAAAAATGAACAAACTACTAGAGTTGTGGATCCCTATTCATTAATATATAAAAAGGGGTTCTGGTATGTTATAGGATATTGTCATTTAAGACAAGAGGTAAGGATATTTAAGGTTTTTAGAATCAAAAACATAAAAGTTACTGAAGAAAAATTTAAAATACAAAAAAAATATTCTGCTAAGGAATATATGAAAAATTCATGGAACGTATTTAGAGGAGAAGAGACAAAGGTTACGATTATATTTAAAAAAGAAGCAGCAGGCTTTATAAAGGAAACAAAATGGCACGAAAATCAACAAATTGAAGATTTCCCAAATGGGGATATAGCTTTTACTGTATATGTAAATGGAACAGCGGAAATAAAATCCTGGGTAATGGGTTTTGGTAACAAGGCAAAGGTTCTGGAACCTGCAAGTTTAAAGGAAGAAATAAAAAAGGAGATTGAAGCATTAAATTTAATTTATAGTGAATAAAAAATTATTATATGGCTATAATATTAAATGCATAGGAGAAATTTCTCCATGTATGCTTTAACCCCCCATCCCCCAAAGGGACTGCACTGCAGTCCCTATTTAATTTTTAAGGAGTATATCTTAAATGAATACATCTGGCTGCCTTCATTTTTCAGCTTAATACTAATTGTGTAATTATTTTTTTGATTATTATTATCAGCTCCGCTAAAATTAAGTCTCCACTCTGCTTCAGATATATTGCCGCTTTTATCGCTTTTTATATCTTTAAAAAATCCGTCATGAAATTTGAATTTTGAGCTTTCGCCGGATAGCTTTCCTATATTGCCAATATCCGTGGATAGGCTTCCGGAAAATATATCAGGTTTTTCCTTTTCGCCATATGGCAAACTCTCAATATACTTTATAAATGTAAGTACTGTATCTTTCCCTATATAATTTTCCTTATAATTATAATCAAATTCCTGAAGTTTATTATTTACCATAATATAATTTTTTAATGATATTTTATTATTTACAATTTTTCCTGAAAGAAGTTTTACAGTCTTATTATTGCTTGTATCTATTAATCCAAGTATACTGCTGTTTGATGATAATATGTTTTCAAATTCACTGTCTTTGAACTTGAAAATGTTTAAATATGGCTTATTTTTTAATTGTCCCTGAGAAAATATCTCGGGAATTCTATCTCTGTTTATATCTTCCAATATAATATTAAGAGGCCACTCTTTTAAATAATCTCCGGCACTTTCGCCATTTTTAACAGGAGACAGCTGAAAACTATCCTCTTTTGAATCAACGCTTAAGTAGTATTTTTTATTAAGTACTTTAATATTTAATACATCTTTTTCTCCATCACCTGTTAAATCTACCTTATAGCTTTTGCCTTCTTCTGCATTAAATACATTTTCACTGCCCTTTATTCTGGCTAATACAGATATAATAATTAAAATAACAGAAATAATTATGGCAGTATATATTAATATTCTTTTTCTAAGGAAAAACACCCTCAGCTTCATCTAATCACCCCCATTAAATTATATGTTAAGATATTTGCATAATTACATTTTGGCTGAATTTTCCGCAAAATAACAATGTTCTATGTTTTTTGGGGAAAATATTAATTTAGAAATTATGCAAATATCTGGTTTGCATAATTACATTTTGGCTGAATT
>JBAXYJ010000069.1:0-12374 GCA_041670885.1 Clostridiaceae bacterium | reverse complement strand
TATCTGCCCATCTATGAATACTCTTCTGACTCACATATCTCTCTGATTCAATCTTTACTCTTTTCCCTTTTTCAGTTTCTACTGCTGCGGATAAATATAAAATTCCTTCCTTCATATTCAATCTGCGTTTGAATTTTAAAATATTGCATCTGTCAAAATCCAGCTGTTCATCTTCAAAACAAACATTAAACCCTAAAGGATCCTGGCAATTTACAATTTCAGTTACCTGAGCATCAGATTTATCAAAAATCCCAGAAATAAAATTTCCTCTCTCACCGATGCTTGAAAATTCAAGTGTTCCTCTCAGCCCTCTGTATCCATTAGCTAGTGTAAAAAGGGTTTCATACTTTCTATTATCCTTACTATTATATTCATTTTGTTCTAAGTTCCAAAGTTCTTCCTTCACTAAAATGTTCCCCCATTCATATAACCATAAGATATATAACAGAAAAAGAACAATCCTGTAGATGATAAATCCGATTGTTCTTTATTATTTTTAATTTAAATTTCTATCTTCTGGCTTTTTTTAACTTTATATAATTTATTACCAACATTTATATTAACAGGACATTCTGTTTTAATATCTATTTCTGTCCTGCCTCTCTTCATTTCCACCTGAATTTCTGCATTTCTATATAAAAATTTGAATTTAAGGTTAGTCCACTTTTGAGGAAGTTTAGGATTTAATATAATGTAATCTTCTTTTATCCTAAGCCCTGCAAATCCATAAACTATTGCCATCCAGGTTCCTCCCATATTAGCAGTGTGAATCCCATCTTTTGTATTTCCATTTCTGTCATCTAAATCTAATCTGGCAGTTTCTATAAAATATTTGTAGGCTTTATCGATATAATTTAATCTTGAAGCCATAATGCTGTAAACGGCATAAGATAATGATGAATCATGGGTGGTTATTTTTTCGTAATAATCATAGGAGTTTTTTATGGTCTCAGGCTCTGACTCTTCTTCTAAAAGGAAATGTGCAAGTACAGTATCCGGCTGTTTAAGAACCTGATATCTGTATATAGTCAAAGGATGAAAATTAAGCAAAAGAGGATATTTATCATCAGGAGTGCCTTTAAAATCCCATACTTTTTTTGATAAAAAAGTATCATCCTGAGCATTTATTTTATATTCTTCATTATATGGCAGATACATTTTGCTGCTGGCTTTTCAAAATTTCTTATTTCATCCTCTTCTAAACATATTTTGCTGCAAAGGCTGTTTAAAAGCACTTCGTCTTTTTCCTTTAACATATAATAGATTTTACCGGCCCATTTAAGATTATATTTAGCAATCACGTTTGTGTAATAATTATTACTTACTAAAGCAGTATATTCATCCGGGCCTGTAACTTCATCTATTTTAAATAAACCTTTATCATAATGCCCAATTTCCATCCATATTCTGGCCGTTTCAAGTATAACCTCTGCTCCATATTTTTCTATAAATTCAATATCCTTTGTTGCTAAATAATACTGAATATAAGAATAGGCAATATCACCATTTATATGATACTGGGCGGTGCCTGCGGGAAAATATGATGAGCATTCATCCCCTGTTATGGTTCTCCATGCATAGGCTGCTCCTTTTTTGTGTCCAAGCTCTTTAGCCCTTTTCCTTGCAGAGTCCAGAATGTTATACCTGTATTTCAGAAGCTTTCTGGCAAGGGATGGGCAGCACAAAGTAAAAAAGGGTATTATATATATCTCACTGTCCCAAAAATAATGGCCTTCATATCCTTCTCCGCTGAGTCCTTTAGCTGATATGTTGCTTATAGAATCTTTCCCTACTGATTGAAGAAGCTGGTATAGATTATACCTAAGTCCCTGCTGCAAAGCCAGATCCCCCTCATTTTCAATATCAGCTGTACTCCAGAATTCTTCCAAATAATCCTGCTGGCACTTAAGCAAATCATCAAAGCTTAATTTATATACCTTATTTAATATATCAATCCCGTTATCAGAGGGTTTATTATAACGCCTTGAATCCGTGTACACATTATATTTATCAAATTCTATTATCTTTTTGCCGGGATTTACTGTATACACTGCATTTACTTCTTTATCTTTTTTCTGATAGATTACACTGAAATCACAGCTGCATTTATGTTTTGTGGCAGCTGCCATAAGCTGCCTGGAGTTTTTGGTTTGAGACAGGATCTGCATAATATTATTATCTGCAGTTACTGATTTAACATCTAATATATCATCATGACCTGAGCCTGTTCTCATATCACTGTTATCTACATAGTTTTTTACATCGCTGTCTATTTTAGACCTTATAATAACTTCTTCATCAAAATTAACCTTTTCAATCTCATAATGAATTGCGAAAAGCTCTAAAAATTTAAATGAAGCAAGTCTGGTTATCTTTATATTAAGTTCTTTGCCTTTAGGTGATTTCCAGTATATTTCCCTTCTATAATAGCCATCCTTCATATTTAAATATCTTTTAAAACTTAGAACAGTACCGGAAAAAAGAGAAAACCTTTCTCCGTCAATTATTATATCAATACCTTGTGTATCAATTACATTAACTATTTTTTGTGAAGTTTCAGGAAAACCATAGGCCTTTTCACCATATAATATAGGTATATTTTCATAAAAAGCATTTATATAAGTACCTCTTATGGAGGATATGTTTTTATCATATCCTTCTTCAAAATTTCCTCTTACTCCTAAATACCCATTTGCTACATTAAATATACTTTCGTTTTTTAATAAATCTTTTTCATTTAAACTGTTGTCACTTATAATCCATGGGTTGCTCATTTCTATTACTCTCTTTCTATTATTAATTATTTTACTGCACCGTCCATAACGCCTTTAATAATATATTTCTGTGAAAACATATAGAATATAATTATTGGTATGATAGTTAGAACCAGTCCTGCCATTGCTAAATTCCACTGTATAGTAAATTGCCCAAAGAAGTAAAAAGTGGAAAGCGGAATAGTCCTGTGGCTTGGACTTCTAAGTACCAAGGAAGGCAGCAGGTAGTCATTCCAAATCCAGATAACATTTAATATGGCAACAGTAACATTAATTGGTTTAAGAGATGGAAATACAATTTTCCAGAATACCTGAAACTTATTACAGCCATCAATCATAGCTGCTTCTTCTAAGGAACGGGGGACTCCTTTTATGAACCCATGGTATAAAAACACGGATAAACTTGACCCAAATCCAATATACATAAAAACAAGCCCATAATAGGTATCAATCATAGAAAAATGAATAGCATCTATTTCCCAGCTGCTCATGTACTGCATTAATGGTATCATTACAGCCTGAAATGGGATAAGCATTGTGGCAACAAAGGCATAAAGTATAAAATCAGAAAGCTTTGATTTGCTGCGAACTAATACCCAGGCCGTCATAGATGAAAAAGTTATAATAAGTGCAATACTGGCAGTTGTTACTATAAGTGAGTTTAAAAGTGCTTTGCCAAAATTCATTCTTTCAATGGCAGTTAAATAATATGAAAAATCTAATGGTTTAGGAAGTCCCATAGTATCTGTAAATATCTGTGCTCTGCCTTTAAAGGAATTTACAATCATAATGTAAATAGGAAACAAAGTAAAAATTGCGAATATACTACCAAGTATTACAAGCCCTGCTGACTTTTTTGTTTTCCCTTTCATTACATTTCAACCTCCTTTTTCTTAGTAGAATATACCTGCAGCAGTGTAATTACCATAATAACTAAGAAAAAGACTATGGCTTTAGCCTGTGCTACTGCGTATTTATTATAGCCAAAAGCTGTGTTAAAAATATTCATAGTTATGAGCTCTGTACTTCCAAAAGGTCCTCCGTTTGTTAAAGATAAGTTAGTATCATACTGTTTGAATGAATTTGACAATGTGATGAATAAGCTTATAGTAAACGCCGGAGAAATAAGCGGTAATGTTATTTTTTTAAACTTAGTCCATGCATTTGCACCATCAATCTCTGCAGCTTCCATAACTTCATCTGATATGCTTTCAATGGAAGCTATATATATTACCATTACATATCCTGCCATCTGCCATACTCCAACAGTAACTAAAGCCCAAAATGCTGCAGTTGGATTATCCAGCCAGTTAAAGAATATTTTAGAGCTGTGAATTGCAATACCTAATTGATCAAAAAACTTGGTAAAAACGAACTTCCATATAAATCCTAAGATTAATCCGCCTATTAGATTTGGAAGAAAATATATACCTCTCAGCAGATTCCTGCCTTTTATTTTTGACGTAACAAGCAGTGCCAGTGCCAGTCCTACAACATTTACAAGTATAACCATAACCACTGTATATTTTGTTGTAAGCCAAAAGGATGCAGCAAATTTTTCATCTGCAAATACAGTTTTATAATTTTTCAATCCTATAAACGAAGAACCTTTAAAAGCAAACCCGTCCCAGTTCGTAAATGAATATATAATTCCCATAATAAAGGGTATAATAACCACATTTATAAATGCAAACAGCGATGGAATTACAAATAAAGCCGTAGTTATTTTACCTTTAATGCCTTTGTTCATAGCTGAGCCTCCAATCTTTATACTATAGATATTAAACCAAAAGCCTCATAAAGAGGCTTTTAGTTTAAAAAATCAATTTACTTTTTTGCAGCATCCACCCATACTTTATTAATTTCATCTAAAAGCTGCTCAGGTGTTGATTTACCTGCATAGAATTTTTCCATTGCACTGGAACAATCCTTATCAACTCCTGCTGGGAATAAATTAAATGTCCATGGCACTGTCTTGCCTTCTTCAGAATATTTAGCAACATCTTTTGATAATGGAGTCATATTTGTTGTATCAAATCCATTGTAAGCAGGTATTAGTTTGAATTTGTCAGTAACATATGTCTGTCCGGCTTTTTCTGTAAATAACCAGTCCAGGAAGCTTATAGCTGCTGCCTGCTGATCTTTTGAAGCATATTTATTTACACGGAAGAAATTAGTATTTCCAACTGCTATAGATGTATTGCCATTTGCAGGCATTCCTATCATTCCATAATCAAATGTAACTTTATAGTCAGTCAGTACCGATTCACACCAGTTACCCTGATGTATTATTGCATACTTTCCAGTAGCAAATCCTGCCAGCTGATCATCATAACTGTCTTTTGCCAGATTTGTATATGGCTTTAAAGTTTGTAAATCCTCTGCATACTGCTTAACTTCAGGAATATCTTTAAGCTTTGTATCCCCGCTGATAACCTTTGGAATAACTTCCTTATAGTTACTCATTGAAGCAAATGGCCAGTTAAACGTATGCATGAACTGGAAGTAGGTTTCCTTCGCAAACGCTAAAGGTTTTACAACTCCCTTTACCTTAGCCAGTTTTTGACAGGCAGATACTAAATCACTCATAGACTTAATATCTTCTGCATTAACTCCTGCCTCTTTAAATATTGTCTTGTTATATATTAGTCCAAAGCCTTCAATTGCCATTGGAAGTCCGTAAAGCTTGCCGTCTTTCATAGCATCATCAGATTGACCTTTTGCAATTTTAGAAGCAGATTTAGCTGAGTCTAAAGGTGCCATATAGTTAAAGAATTTTTCAAACTCGCTGCCGCTGCCGCAGGTGAATATTGTTGGTGCTTTTTCCGGTGAAGAAGCAAATTGAGACTGCAGCGTTGTAACCAGATTGTCTCCTGCTGCTCCTAGGATCTGAACCTCCACATTTTTATGAGTGCTGTTAAATTCCTTTGCTGCTGCTTCCAGCTGCTGCTGAATTTCAACCTTGTTTTGTATTAATGTAACTACTGCCTTTTTGCTTGTATCTGCTGATTTAGCTGAACCAGAGGAACAGCCAGAGAGCATTGTTACTCCCACAGCAAGAGCACACAGAATACTTAGTAATTTTTTCATTTCTTTTCCCCCTACTTATTATTAATATACCTTGAAATACAATTGTTGTAATCGATTTCTATATTGACATTATACATTGACAAATTGTACAATTTTATAAATACTTAATATATTTTATAATATTTTAAGGTAATTTAAGTGAGGCGATATAAATTGGATTCTATTTATAAGAAATTAGAATTGACTATAGCAAAAAATAGATATACCTCCTATGTACATCCATCTTATAAACTAGAAAGAGAACTTTTAAATTCCATTCAGCAGTTAGATGAGGATAAGAGCATTGAAATTTTAAAGGAAATAAATTCATTAGAGAGAGCCCATCTGTCTAAGCAGCCAATAAGTTCTTTAAAATACTCCCTTGTTGGCTCCTGTACAATTTTTACACGGGCTGTTATTGAGGCAGGACTTGACACAGAAACAGCTTTTATGCTGAGTGATTACTACATTAACTTAATTGATGAAACCAAAAACAACAAAGAAATTCAAGATTTAGAGTATAGAATGTTACATGATTTTATCAGGGTTCTAAAAACAAATAAAGAATACATTTATAATCCAATGATTAACCGTGTAATTTACTATATTAAAAAGAATATTGAAAATAAATTAACTCTGGAGGAAATATCATCATTTGTAAAAGTACATCCAAATTACCTGTCCTCGGCATTTAAAAAGTATGTAGGCAAAACGCTGACTGAATATGTAAGCGATCAAAAAATTGCTGCTATTAAAATTTATATGAACAATCTGAATTTAAGCATTAGTGAAATAAGCTACACATTCAATTTTAGTTATGTAAGCTATTTTAGTAATTTTTTTAAAAAACATACCGGGCTTACTCCAATGGAATACAAAAGGCAGATTTCCAGTAAAACTCCTGACATTGAACTTAGCATAAAGTAAAGTCTGCTGCTTTTTAATAATTATAGATCTGGAATTGCTGACCTATCTTCTGAATTTTACTTACTGCCATTAATCTGCTTTTCAATGAGTAACTGCAATAGACAAAAGGATGCAGAAAAAGGAAACTGATGTCCCCAGCAAAAGCTCTCTTAAAGTATGTCTGCCCATTGTTAGCCTGGACCAAAATACTATTGGTATCAGAAGAAGAAAAAGCCAGCTATATTTACCTATAAAATAAATACAGATAAGCACCGGACCCATTACACCACAGGCATGGCCGCTGGCTTTTATCTTCAATAATTTATTGATTAGTGTCAAAATTATACCGGACAGAAAATAGCCCAGATAGATTGTTAAATAATTTTTTGGTGCTTTTAAAATAAGAGCACTTATTATGCCCAGAGTGTAGCCTAAAACTACCATAATAAATGCCAGCTTTCTTTGCCCGTCTCTTCCTTTATCTTTAAATTTCGGAAGTATCTTTTGCATTGGGTATGCTAAAATTGGCAGCACTGTAAGGTAAATAACTGAAAATATATAATGAGTTAAGCCTTTAAAATCACAGTTGTGGGTAAAATACAAAAGGGTGAGCATGCCAAAAGCCATGACGGGAGCTATGGTAATATAACTTATTATCTTTGCTGTTTTCTTTTCCATAACTAACCTCCTTATATATGAATAACATCTATTATTTTAATACCATGTTCTAATTTCATTCCTATTATTAGTTTATTCTTCCAAGGTAATATTTTCAACTAGGGACGGTTCTGAATTAATTTAAATTAGAGATTTCAATCTTTTAAGCAAAAAAATCTTCAGATTTTTATCTAAAAAACTGAAGATTTTTATTTTTTTGATATCTTGATAGGGCTTGTCCCATAAAATAATTTTTAAAATAAATTGCCATATTACAATTTTTTAAATTTTATGTTAGCTTCAATATCTCTTTTAAACTGCTGCCTTTTCCTTTATAAAATCTTCTATTATATTTTTGTACCGGTCATTGCTTTCAATTATTTTTAAGCCTATATTAGACAGCTCTGATACCCTGGATAAGGTCAATCTTCCAATTAAAGTGCATATTTCTTTATAGGTAAAATCACAATAATACCTTATTAAAAAAACGAATAAGGCTCTGCTTTCTTTAGCTTCCCGTTTATACTTCCACCTAAGCATCTTTTCATCAACACCTGTGTATTTTTCTATAAAATCCATTACCTCAGAAGCTTTAAAATTCCTTACAAGCACTGTCCTTTCGCTTCTATACTCACCTTTTTCATCTTTAAATTCATGCTGCATCTTCATATACTCGTCATCGCATTTCATTACATATTTATAATACTTTTCTCTGGCTTTTTTTACATTTTTATTAAAAAATCCCATAATGAATTCTTCATCCACTATGCCATATGCGTCTTCTTTTAGTCCCAGATACACACTAAAAGAGGAGTATTTGTAATCTTCCGGGCATTTTTCATAGCCTTTTATACCGGTTGGATTGTTATGTATGTATGCTGATACTGTGAATAAATAATCATTATCACCTACTACCTTGCTTTTAAATCTATCCTGAAATACGTGTCCATGCCGATCATACTTATTATTAAAATACTGAGCATAGCTCTGGTTAATTCCATGCATAAACTTTGAAATGTCGGCTCCGTTTGCATCTATCAATAGATGGGCATGGGTTGTCATAAGGCAGTAGGCATACACCTTAAAGTCAAATTTCTTTTGGTACTTTTTAGCATAAAACAAGTATTTATCCTTATCTTTGTCATCCCTGAACATGGGGATGTCGCTTATACTCCTGCTCATAACATGATAAATAAAATCGTCATCCTTAATACGAAAAGTCCTGCACATAATATCAACTCCCTTTTTCCTTTGCTAAGTTAATGATATTATTTGCAGGACTAATCAGAATTATTCAATAAATTATTTAGTTGAGAACCGTCCCTAAGAGAACAGCGCTCTGTCGCTGAGTAGATCGTCTTCTTTAATTTCTTCAAACTTTTGCAGCAGCTTTTCTATTGTCAATTTCTTTTTTTCTTCTCCGGATATATCGAAAATCAAATTCCCATGATGCATCATTATTAATCTGTTCCCCATTTTTATAGCATGAGTTAAATTATGAGTTACCATGAGCGTAGTAATTTTTTCTTTATTCACTATAGCCTCTGTTAATGCATTTACTTTTTCTGAGGTCTTAGGATCAAGTGCAGCTGTATGTTCATCCAGCAGCAGAAGCTGAGGTTTTGACATAACAGCTATAAGCAGTGCTAAAGACTGTTTTTGTCCCCCTGATAAAAGCTTTACTTTTGTACTAAGCTTATCTTCAAGACCTAATCCAATACTTGATAAAAGTTCTTTAAAATAGGATATATTTTTCTTGTTTATTCCAAAGGTTAAATCAAATTTTTTACCCTTATTATATGCCATGGACATGTTTTCTAATATGGTCATGGAAGGTGATGTACCCATTGATGGATCCTGAAATACCCTTCCAATATATTTTGTACATTTATATTCAGGAAGCTTACTTAAGTCTTTATCTTTTAAAACAATACTGCCTTCATCAGGCTTAATCATACCGGATATTATATTAAGCAGAGTGGATTTTCCAGCACCATTGCTTCCAATAATTGTTATGAAGTCTCCCGTATTAACAGTTAAATTAAAATTATTAAAAACAGTATTTTCATTGACCGTATTTGAATTGAAGGTTTTATGAAGATTTTGTACTTGAAGCAATGATAACACCACCTTTTGCAGCTTTATGACTATTCTTAAGTCCTTTAATTTCAAAATTATTTGTAGCTAAAACAGCTATTACGATAAGAGCCGTTACTAACTTTAAATCATTTGGATTAAGTCCTGCTCTAAGAGCTACAGCTATGGCTAATTTATATAAAACAGCGCCAATTAAAACCATGGTAGTGTTCTTTACAATATTTGATTTTCTAAATACAGATTCACCTAAGATTACTGCAGCCAGGCCTATAACTACAGTCCCTGTTCCCATGCCTATATCCGCAAATCCCTGGTTTTGAGCCATTATAGCACCTGCTAGTGCTGCTATTGCATTTGACAGCATAAGACCAACAGTCTTAACAAAGTCTTTATTTATCCCAAGGGAGGTAACTAATTGTTCATTGTCTCCTACTGCATTTAATATAAAACCAAGCTTGGTTTTCAAAAATAAATCTAAAACAATCTTAGTTAATAAAGCAAATACAGCAACTATAATAACCGGATTTATATCACTATTAAATATAGTTTTATAATTAAATAAAGGAATATTTGATTTACCCATTATTCTTAAGTTTATGGAATATAATCCAATCATAACCAGGATTCCTGAAAGTAAATTTGATATTTTAAGTTTTACATGAAGTAATGCCGTAGCCAATCCCCCTAAAGAGCCTGCTAAAAAAGCAAAACCGCATGCAGTCCAGGGATTTATCCCTTTTGATAGACATAAGGCTGCAACTGAAGCACCTAACGGGAAAGTTCCATCAACTGACATATCAGGGAAGTCTAATATTCTATAGGTAATGTAAACTCCAAGTGCTACAACTGCAAATATAAAACCTTGCAAAAGAGTACTGATAATAAAGGATAGCACTAATTAACGCCCCCCGTTATAATAGAAGCACCCTTTTTAATGTCCTCAGGGATTTGGATATTCAACTTTTTAGCAGCATCACTATTTATTATAACAGCTGCATTTTCCTGAACTGAAATTTTTATATCCTTTGGTGCTTTTCCATTTAATATTTCAACTGCCTTAAGGCCGGATTCATAACCTAATTTGTTATAATCTATACCAACTGTACATAATGCTCCCCCTTCAACCTCTCCTTTTTCAGCTCCTATAACAGGAATTGAAGCGCTGTAGCACTTTTTAACTATTATCGGCATAGATGAAGCTACCATATTATCTGTAGGAAGATATAATAAATCAATCTTACCTATTAAAGAATCTATAGTCTGAGGGATATCATTTACCGAAGTAATTCCCTGAGGAACTAAGATTAGCCCCATTTTTGCTGCTAATGCTTTAGCCTGCTCTACCTGAATTCCTGAATTACTTTCACTGGTGTTATAAATCATGCCAATTTTTTTAGCATTTTTATATAACTTCAAGAATAAGTTAAACTGCTGTTCCATAGGAGTTGCATCTGATGTTCCTGTTACATTATTTCCTGAGCTGTCCATGGATTTTGCAAGACCTGCTGATAACGGGTCTGTTACAGCGGTTATTACTATTGGAATTTCTTTAGTTGCATTATATGCTGCCTGTGCTGATGGAGTTGATATTGCAAATATCATATCCACCTTATCATTAACAAATTTCTGTGCTATTGTCTGAGTTGTAGGCATGTCCCCCTGAGCATTTTGAAAATCAATTTTAAGATTTTTCCCATCCACATATCCGTTATCTTTTAGTGCCGCAATAAATCCCTTCCTTGCCGAATCTAATGCGCTGTGTTCTACAATTTGAGTTATGCCGATTTTAAACACCTTTTCAGAGCTTTTATCCTCTGTTTTTGATGCGGCACAACCCCCAAGAAGTGCTGCTGCTAAAAAACCTGCCATAATACCTTTTAATTTTTTTGCTACCATACTACCATCCTCCAAATATATAAATAATATAAAAAAGCTCCCTAATAGGGAGTTTAAAACAACTAACTAAGACAATTATGAATGTTACGAATTCCATGAATTCAAAACATAATTGTAAACACCTACCATACTACCATACTACTTAAATTTTTATAAACATTTATTTGTATGTTAACTTAATTTTATTTCCATGTCAATAGGAATTTAAAGTGAATTATATCCGGGCTATCGACCTGTGTCCAAGACCTATAACCACCTCATTTAAATGAAGAAGTCCTATGCTTAAAAAAACGCATACGCTTAAATGCTCTCCGGCCCTTGCTATTCCTATTTTACCCCCTACACTTAGTCCGTTTGCCTTAGCTGTAACCTGCATTATGGCTTCTCTTGTCGCTCCAATTAAAGCTCCCTCTTCAACATGATTATTACCTATTATTCCACATCTTTTAGAAGCAACTAATGAGCTTTCTAATATTTTCGGTATGGAATCAAGCAGCGATCCGCCTATGTCAACAGCTGCTGTTAAAACGTTATTTTCCTTATACTTCTGAGTCAATGCTTCCTCTTCAGTTCTTGATGATGTAGCCATTCTAATAGAAAATCTGGCAACTTTCACGCTATCTAGCTTAAGAATATCCATATCTAACATCCTTTTTAATGAATTTATTTTTATAATTATAACACTTTATATCAGTGTATTTCTATAGGTAAAAATTATTATCAATTAGATTTAATGTTTAAAAGTAGATAGAAATCATGAAAATTTATAAACCGGGAGTATAAAAGCTGCACTGCAGGAAACCCTAAAATAAAAAGGAAGGAGGATTATTATGACGCATAAAGAAACAAAAAAAGAAAAAGGTCCTCAAAATGAAAAAAGGACAAAACCAGAAGTTACTAATAATGAAGAGATAAAAAAGCATACATCCAAGGGAGTAATTAAAGGAACTGAATAATATTAATCAGTAAATAGGG
>JBAXYJ010000068.1:0-12442 GCA_041670885.1 Clostridiaceae bacterium | reverse complement strand
CAGTATACCAAATTTATTAGTCCCTTTAACAAAAGGCACAGCTATATCCAGAATCTTTATATCAGGTGCTATCTTTACTACTACCCCTTCAATTATGACAAGTCCCCTTATAAGAATTGTAAAATCCTTTGGAAGTCTTATATTATTTCTCTTTGCAGCATCAAATATTTCCTGAAGCAGAGATGATACCTTAATATTCTGAAGAGATGTGCTTAGGTAGCTGGCAAAAAGATAATCTATGTCTTCATATAATATATTTCTGTCTACATATCCTTTTTTTATACCAATACTCATTAAAACTGATATAAGTTTATTAACGTTTTGATAAGCAACTGCCATAATTATATCGTTTAATGCTTCTTTAAATGAAGGAGTAAGAGTTCCCATAATTCCAAAATCAATATAATAGATCTTACCGCCATTTACAAATAAATTGCCCGGATGTGGATCTCCATGGAAAAAGCCATCCTCAAATATTTGTTTAAAATAGCCAAGAGCTAATTTTCTTCCCAAATCATCAAGATCATAGTTTTCTTTTTTCAATTTCAGCAAATCATCAACTTTTATTCCTTCTATTACCTCCATAGTCAGTACCCTGCAGGATGATAACTCTTCATATACCAGGGGGCACCCAATAAAGGCAACATCCTTGTTGAAATTGTAAAACTTTTTAATGTTTTCAGCTTCATTTTTGAAATCCAGCTCCAGCTCTGCAGAAGCTTTTATTTCATCAAGGGCTTCCTTAGGATTTATTAATGCGTCAGTAAATTTAACCTTTGTAAGTGAAAATATCTTAGAAAGTATTGATAGATCCATAGCTATATTTTCTTTTATGCCAGGTCTTTGTATTTTTACAATTACATCTTCTCCTGTTTTAAGACGAGCTCTATAAACCTGAGCAACTGAGCCTGATGCTACAGGTTTTTTTTCAAAATGTGAAAAGCATTCAGATAAGCTTAAATGAAATTCCTGATAAAACACATTTATCATATCATCATACTTTTCCTCATATACATTATCCTGCAGCTTAGATAATTCTTCTATATAAGATGAAGGCATGATATCCGGCCTGGTGCTTAGAATCTGGCCTATTTTAATAAAGGTTGTGCCCAGCTCCTCAAAGGCTTTTCTAAGGTTTGCTGCACTATCATCGATCCTTGATATTTTCGAATCAACCATATAACCAAAACCATAATGAGCAAGGACTCTGACTATTTCTCTGAATCTTTTTCTGGCCTCAGACATTTTTTCACCACCTTCAACTTTAAAATAAGCCCAAGTTAAACCTGGGCTTATTTATCTGATTTATTATTTTCTAAATTTTCCAATCTATTAATAATATCCTTTAAATCATCTTTTGTAACAAAGTTCATTTCCTGAAATAATTCTTTCAAATCTTCTAAGGTCACGGTGGAACTGGCTTTCTTATCTTCTTTTTCATCCTTCTTGGTTATTGTCCTTTTTAATTCCTGGGATAACTCTTTTCCTTCATTCACTGTCAATTTCCCTTTTTCAACCATACTATCTATTGCTTTAGAAGCTTTTTCATATGTATAAGCTGCTGATCCTATTCCAGCCAATAATATATTTTTCAATTCATCCATAATGAGCACCTCCTCTGTTTATATAAATTATACTACAGCAAGAATAACTTAATTATTAACTTATTGTTAATATATAGTATTAAAAAGGCATGAATCAGTATTAAATACCAAACAGATTCATGCTTTTAATGTTAACTTATGTTTTTAAAATTTAAATTAGATTTTTTCAAACTCAGACTTCGAAACTCCACATATGGGGCAAACCCAAGAATCTGGAATATCTTCAAATCTTGTGCCTGCAGCGATTCCACCATCTTCATCTCCAACGGCTGGGTCATATACATATGCACATACTTTACAAACATATTTATCCATAAAAAAACCTCCTTTTATTTTTTAAAATTTACACTGCTCCAAGTGCCGGGTTGATGGAAGGAGTGTATATTCTTGTCATTAACTCTGCATCCATCATTAATATACCTCTGCTATCACCGCCAATAAGTTGGAGCTTTTTAATGTTGTCATCCATGTTGGCCTCTTCCTCAGCCTGTTCATTTACAAACCACTGCAGGAATGCGTTAGTCTTGTGATCTTTTTCTTCTAAGGAAAGATCAACTATAGAGTAAATGGACTTTGTAACAATCAGCTCATGGTTATATGCTGCCTTGAAAACATCTAATGGTGAAGTAAATACTGTTTTTGGTTGATCTATTTGCAGCAATTTCACATTGCCTTGAACGTGTGATATATATTTAAAGAACATCATAGCATGGTCACGTTCCTCTTGAATCTGCACCCTAAAGAATTGAGCAAAGCCTTTAAGATTTTGTTCTTCTAAATATGCCTCCATTGACAGATACAAGTATGCTGAATAAAACTCCTTTTGTATTTGCTGGTTTAAAAATTCTTGCATTTTCTCGCTAATCATATTAAATCCACCCTTCAGATGTATTTTATAATCTTTTGAAATATTAAAACTATTTTACACAAATTATACATTTAATATACTGTATATCTTTGTAAATACTATATGATGTTTTGGTAAAAATTGTATAAGTGTTCTTAAACTTGCCTTATATTGCTGCATTAATGTATTTATCAATTTGCTCTTTATCATAACCTATTACAATGTTACCGTTTATATTTAAGACTGGAAGGCTCTGCTGCTTCGATAAAGCTAAAAATTCACGTCTTGCCTCCATATCTTCTTCCACATTCACATCAATGTAATCTATACCCTTGGATTGCAGATACGCCTTTGCCTTTTTACACCATGGGCAATCCGGTAGTGTATATACCTTTATAATGGATATCATCTCCTTCTAATCTATTTACTTAAAATATACTCTTCTGCCATCAATGCTGCAACAGTACCATCGCTGGAAGCTGTAGTCAGCTGATGGTACCTTTTTGTCCTTACATCACCAGCAGCAAAGACACCCTTTATGTTTGTTTCACAATTTTCACCGGCTTCAATGTTGCCATTTCCGTTTAGTTTGATGTAATCCCTGTAAAGTTCTGTTCTTGGTGCAAACCCAATATAAGAGAACACTCCGTCAGCTTTTAGCTCAGTTATTTCCTTGGTCATGATATTTTCAATTGTTAGAAATTCCAGTTTACTATCACCATTAGCATGGATAACAACAGAGTTTAAGATGACTGTTACCTTTGGATTTTTTAATACTTCATCCTGGTTTTTTTTATCAGCTTTAAGCTTATCACCTTTGTGAATAAGCGTAATCTTTTCAGCGTACTTAGATAGAAATTTTATAGATCCTACTGCGGAGTTACCCCCTCCTATCACAACCAAATGCTTTCCTAAATATAGACTTCCGTCACACGTTTCACAATAGTGAATTCCTCTTCCATGAAATTTTCTTTCTTCCGGTACAGGAAGTTTAATCCTTCGGGAACCTGTAGCTAATATTACTGCACTTGGTTTATAAATAAAGGAATCAGTTTCAATTATCTTTTCTTTATCTGTAAGTATCACTGTTTTTATCTTATCAAATTCATCTATTTCAGCACCCGTTTCTCTTGCCTGCTTCTGAAGTCTTTCAGTAAGCTCTTCACCGCTTATATTTATAAACCCCGGATAGTTCTCAATACTATAGGCTTCTCTGACCTGACCTCCAATCAGTTCATCTTCAAGAACTAAAGTACTAATCTTTGCTCTTGAAGCATAAATAGCTGCTGTCAGCCCTGCCATCCCAGCCCCTATAATTATAAGATCAAGTCTTTTTTCCATCTTCTGCATGCCATCACATCCTCTACGGGAATTTATTATTCACACTATATATAGAGTTCTTAGCTTTAGAGGGATTTTTCATTTCTTCCTTTGAAGCTTATAGATAAAATCTTCTTAAAGCAATCTTTCAATGTGGGAAGACATATCCTCTGGTCTAGTTGTGGGTTCATATCTTTCGACAACATTGCCTTCTTTGTCAACAAGGAATTTTGTGAAATTCCATTTTATTGAATTTCCTTCCATGAATTCAGGAAATTTTCCCTTAATTAAGTCATTAAGTTTTTTCCCATTGGGGTGATTCAGATCAAAACCTTTGAAAGTTGTTTTTTCTGTTAAATATCTGAAAAGCGGATTAATATTTTCCCCTCTTACATCACTCTTCTTGAACAATTGAAAGCTAACTCCATAATTAAGTGTGCAGAAATTTTTTATTTCTTGGCTCTCACCTGGCTCCTGCCCAGCGAACTGATTGCTTGGAAAACCTAATATTTCGAATCCCTTATCCTTGTACTGTTCATAAAGCTTCTCCAAACCTTCGTACTGTGGAGTAAATCCACACTTACTGGCCGTATTAACTATAACCAGCACCTTTCCTTTATACTTTTCAAGAGATATTTCATCACCATCGATTGTAATCGCTTTAAAATCATAAATTGACATTTATTATCCCTCCGTTTCATATAAATTTATCTATACAAAACTCTTTAAATTAAACTTGCCTCATATATATTATTATCTAATAATTTTTGCCCACCTAAAGTCCAAAGGTTACAGCTAATTAATAATTCCCATTCACTTCAATTAAAAAATTGTTAATGGTTCTCCACATTATTAATAGTTTTCTGAGAATATCTCAAAATAAGCCTTTGGATGAGCACATGATGGGCAAACCTCTGGTGCGGATCTACCCTCAAATATAAACCCACAATTACTGCACTTCCATAAAGTTGTTTCATCTTTTGTAAATACAGTACCATCCTGAATGTTTTTAATTAGTTTCCTGTATCTGGCCTCATGCCTTTTCTCAACTTCAGAAATTTTTCTATATACATATGAAACATCAGGAAACCCTTCCTCTTGTGCAACATCTGCGAAATGAGGATATAAAGCTGTCCATTCTTCATTCTCACCGGCTGCTGCCGCTAATAGATTTGACTTGGTATCTCCCAGAAAAATAGGATAACCCGCATCATTAATCACAACCGCTTCGCCATTTAAATCACTATCGGCTAAAAATCGAAAGAACCTCTCTGCATGTTCTTTTTCATTGCCTGCTGTTTCAGTAAATATGTTTTGTATCTGTATATAGCCCTCCTTTTTAGCTGCCGAAGCATAAAAAGTATACCTATTTCTTGCTTGCGATTCTCCTGCAAATGATTTTAAAAGATTTTCAGCAGTTTTTGTTCCTTTTAAACTTTTCAATTTTTACCCTCCCTAAAATTTATATACATTTATTCAAATTTAGTCAATGTTAATACAAAATGACATGTTTTATGATTTCCATAATCCGTGCAGATTGCAATATTCTCTTGCACATAAAACTTCTTCCTCTACATGAAATAAAGCTTCAGGTTTATCTCCCGGGTTTAGATATTTTCTGTATATTTTATTTGCAGTTTGAACTTCTATCCATTCAATATAATGTGTTTCTAACATTGGATGTTCAATTGCGCCAACTTTAACAAGAACTCCACCTTCAACCTTTTCAATAACCGGAACATGCTTTTCCTTTGCTGCATCTACAGTATTTTCAACTTGTAATGTCATTGGCTGTCCGCAACAAACTAAAGTCCCGCCACTTGCATGTACAACCTCCACTATATTGCCACAAATTTCACATTTATAGACCTGTTTAAGCTGAGTCATAATAATACCTCCAAAATTTTATATTTTAATTATTTTACACTAACTCATATATCCCATTTTACTGAACTTATACTAAAAATCTAAGCTTCTGTGTTTCATTTATTGAAAAAACCATATTTAATACATATGTTCAATAACTGCTTGACTTTCTTATTTTTGTATTTTTGTATCTCTGCATACAAAATTGCAAGGTTCTCCGTCACAATTTAAAACCTCTTCATCACCTTTACCAGTGTAAATTTTTTCATCATTCTCAGAATTTACTTTTTCAGATTTCATTTTTTCAGAATTTACTTTTTCGGATTTCATTTTTTAATGCCCTCCTTTATTTTAAAATTTATTTCTTAATATTTATTATTATATGATAATTATACACCATAAGGTAAAAAATGCAAATATTTTTTGCTACTCTTTTTTAGCTTAGTATGGATTTCAAGGCATTTCAGCCTTTTCTTCTTTAATTTTTCTAAGGGAACAGCCTTATATGAGAAACACCTTAAAAGACGGTATGTGCCCAGTATAATTATTTACTGCTTTCTGCAATGCTTTTCCCAAAATCTCTGCATCTATTAAGACCAGCTTCATCAGGATTCCACAATTCACTCAGACCTTCACTTACTATTTCAAAACCTGCCTTACTTAACTCTTCAGTAATTAATTTTACTGACTCTCCACCCCAGCCATAGCTGCCAAAAGCTGCTGCTTTCTTTTCTTTGAAGTTAAGCCCTTTAATCATCTCTAATACTCCTGCTGCAGAGGATAGAATCCCTTTATTTATAGTGGAAGACCCAACAAGTATTAGCTTTGACTTGAACACTTCTGTGAGGATATCATTTTTATCACCTTTCCCGGATTTAAATATCTTTACAGTGACAGTTTTGTCTACTGAACTTATGCCTTCTGCTATGGTCTCAGCCATTCTTCTTGTAGCATTCCACATAGTATCATAGATTATTGTAATTTGATTTTCCTTATAATTTTTAGCCCATTCCATATATTTATTTACTATTTGAAGTGGATTATCTCTCCATATAATGCCGTGACTTGGGCAAATCATATCAACTGCTAAATTTAAACCGAGTATTTCGGAAATTTTATTTTCAACAAATTTGCTATACGGAGTTAAAATATTTGCATAATATTTTATTGCTTCCTGATACAATTCTGAAGTATCAACCAAATCATTATACATATGCTCTGAAGTAAAATGCTGACCAAACCCATCATTACTAAACAAAACATTTTCACCTGTTAAATAAGTAAACATAGTGTCTGGCCAATGAAGCATCTTTGCTTCTACGAATACAAGCTTATTTTTACCAATATCTAATGTATCTCCAGTCTTGACTTCTCTAAAGTTCCAATCCTGATGATAAGTTCCCTTTAATATTTTAGTACCACTTTTAGTACAATAGATTGGAGTATCAGGTATCTCCTTCATTAAATCTAAAAGAGCACCACTATGATCACTTTCGGAATGATTCATAATTATATAGTCGATATTACTTAAATCAATTTCTTTTTTTAAATTCGCTATGAATTCTTTTGAAAAAGGACTCCAAACTGTATCAATTAATACTGTCTTTTCATCTCTGATTAGATATGAATTGTAGGAAGAACCCTTATGTGTAGAATATTCTTCACCATGAAAAGTTCTTAATTCCCAATCGATTTTCCCAACCCAAGTTACTAAATCATTAATTTTAAATGGCATAATAATATTATCCTCCTATGTGACTTAGGTATAACCTTTAGTGTCAGGTTTATCCCTATTTTATTTGCGCAGATTCATCCTACTGCATTTTATATCAGTAGCTTTAGTTTTTTCATACTTACTTATACCTCTAAAATCTTATATTTTAATCAATAATTATTTTTATTGAAAATCTTTCATAAAACCACTAATCTTATCTAAATCAAAGTCGCTATCTACAAGTGGTTTACCATTCTTAAGAAAATCAATTTTATCATGAAAATCTTGTTTTTCTTCTTTATACAAAATTCCAAGTGGAATCTTATCGCCCCATTCCATGGCTTTTTCCATAGCCTTTAGCTTATTAGTCGGATCATAACCATCTTCTGCCCTGCCTAAGATAATTGGGAACTGAAAAGTATCATATCTTTAAGATATCCTTGATGAATCCTCCAATCTACTGTATCCACACGTAGAAAATAAAAATTCAGCTACAAAACCGGATATGAAATATGTTTTCTATGAAATGAAGAAGTAAAATGTTACGCTAATGTTGCTTTTGGAAGAATACAAAAGAAAATATCCTGGTGGAATTATGTGTACTAGATTTTGTAATAACTACAGACAATTTAAATAGGTTAACAAATTAACTATTCATATAGAGCATAAGTGAATAGAGGAATGATTGGGCAGGCGATACTTTGCCATATATAGAACCTCAAACAAGAAAATAAAAACAGCTTATCAAATGCGATAATCTGTTTTTCAAAAATAGGTTTACTTGATTTTAATTCGTTATTTAGCATAATTTAGCGACTATTCATAAACTTGTTGTGTAATTTCAATTCGCCCTCCCTCTAAGGTTTGCACAATATGGAGACTACATTTAGTATATAGAACAGGATTTAGAACTTTTAATTGTATAGATTTTGCAATACTCCTGGGGTATTATGCTTCTGATCCAAAAATAGCTGTATATTGATTATATAAAATAAACGTATCCTCTTTCCATTTTAAGGTGTTTAAAATATAGCCTAAAGAGTCTGCATTATATCTTCCGGCTATCTTTTGATAGGCTAACAGTTCATATACATTATTGGAATCAAAATCCACAGGATATAAGCCGCTTAGCGGGTTTACAAATCCGCTGATTGGATTTTTCAGCTTTCCGTTCTCATCGTATATTTCGTTTAAATAATCGGCTCCCTTGTTAGATATATCTATGATGTATTTTGCATTATTTTTCCTGCTGATAACTTCCACCTTATAGTCGTCTTTATAAGTAACATCATACTTGTATTCCTCATTATATACATTAAAGTCAAAAAGTAATTGGTCACTATTATCAACAAAGGAATAAATATAGTGGTACATTATTGCACCGCTGCCACCTGAATCAATGCTTATTAAGATATCATCGATGCCATCTCCTGTAAAATCTCCTAAAAATAGTCTTGGATTATATCCTGCATTTTCACTAAGAGATATTCTGGTAAATCTGCCTGTAATTCCATCTTGAATTAAAAGGGTGATATTTTGAACAAATGGACTGGTTACTGTCTTTCTGCCGGTTAAATAAACATTATCCGGTATTCTGTCACCATTCACGTCTGCCCTTGCAAAAGCAACAATCATAGGATATTTCATATTAGGCTTAAAGCAGCAATTATACATAACAGCTCCTAAATATTATAATAGTTGTATACTATCTTATACAAGTTTAATAGGGACGGTTCTTATTTATTTCGTTTTTATACCAATTAAAGAAATCTCAGATTTTAATATTAAATAATCTGAGATTAACTATTTTTTTAAATGAGAACATGCCTTATGAAGGAAATTTTTAAAAAACCAATTAGTTAGGACCTTATTTTTTGATGCTTGTCTACTTAAACTGGTTTTTTAAAATACTTCCTTATCATATTTCCAAAAATTTCATGCAGCTTTATTATTTATGCTTACACTGCTGCCTTTTCTTTCAAAAAGTCTTCCATTATATTCTTATATCTTTTATTATTTTCAATTAATTCTAATCCTATATTTGACAGCTCAGATACCCTGGACAAGGTCAATCTTCCAATCAATGCACATATTTCTTTATATGTAAAATCACAATAATATCTTATTAAAAAAACACATAAGGCTCTGCTCTCCTTTGCTTCCCTTTTATACTTCCACTTTAACATTTTTTCGTCTACATTAGTGTATTTTTCAATAAAATCCATAACGTCCTCAGCTTTAAAATCTCTTACCAGCACTGTTCTTTCACTTCTATATTGGCCCTTTTCATCTTTAAATTCATGCTGCATCTTCATATACTCATCATCGCATTTCATTACAAATTTATAGTATTTTTCTCTTGCTTTTTTAACATTTTCATTAAAAAGGCCCATAATGAACTCTTCATCCACTATGCCATATACGTCTTCCTTTAACCCCAGATACACACTGAAGGAGGAGTATTTGTACTCTTCAGGGCAATTTTCATAGCCTTCAATATCAGTAGGATTGTTATGTATGTATGCCGATACTGTAAACAAATAATCATCACTATCTACTACCTTGCTTTTGAATCTATCCTGAAATACGTGTCCATGGCGGTCATACTTATTATTAAAGTACTGAGCATAGCTCTGGTTAATTCCATGCATGAACTTTGAAATGTCAGCTCCGTTTGCATCTATCAAAAGGTGGGCATGGGTTGACATAAGGCAATAAGCATATACCTTAAAGTCAAATTTCTTTTGGTACTTTTTAACATAAAATAGGTATTTATCTTTGTCTTTATCATCTCTAAACAGGGGGATGTCACTAATGCTCCTTCCCATAACATGATATATAAAATCATCATCCTTAATGCGAAAAGTCCTGCACATAATATCAACTCCTTACTTTTTTTGCTTAGCTGTTGATATTATGTGCAGAACTAATTTTAATTATTCACTAAACATATTTTTTTGAGAACCGTCCCCATTAAAAAAAGTCCTGCATTGCAGGACTAATTTCAATTATTTATTAAATAAATTATTTTAGAACTGTCCCTTATTTTTAAGAACTGTCCTCACCTCATCAAATCCCTGGCCTGTTTTACAGGATACTTTAATGACAGGTGCAGTTTTATTTAATGCTCTTACACCCTTCATAAAGAAATTCTCATCAAAATCTACATATGGCAGCAGATCGCATTTATTAATAATAATAATATCTGCCTTCTCAAAAGCTAAGGGATATTTATATGGTTTGTCACTGCCTTCAGTTACAGTTGAAATCAACATTTTCATGTGCTCACCAATCTGAAACTCCGCAGGACAGACTAAGTTTCCTATGTTTTCGATAAACAATATACCTTTTTCAATATCCAGGTCATCTACTGCTTTCCCAATCATAGGAGAATCAAGGTGACAGGCTCCCTCAGTATTTATTTGTATAGCTTTAACGCCTAATGAAAGCAGCGTTTTTGTGTCGAAATCTGCTTCTATATCACCTTCAATAACATAAGGGGTAATATTATTAAGTCCCTTTATTATTTGAATTAATGATGAAGTTTTACCAGCTCCTGGGGAACCCATAACATTAACTGCAAATATTCCTTTTTTAGTCAATGATAAGTTTATTTCTGCTGCAACCTGATCATTTTTATCATAAACAGACTGCATTATTTCTATCTCTTTATTTTCTGACATATTAATGCTCCTATCATACTTCTATAGATTTAATATAAAATTCTTTTCCTATCTCTGTTGGACTGCCTTCACCATTACACATAGGGCATTGAAAAGAAAAGGGCTTTCTTATAAATAATTTGCCACAATCATTGCATTTCAGCATAGGCGTTACACGCTCTATGCTGAGTTTAGCACCTTTACATATGCTGTCTTCTGCAATAATATCAAAATATAATTCAATGGAACTGGCTACATATCCTGAATAATCACCTACCACCAGATTAATTTGTTTAATCTGGCTGGCATTATTTTTTTTAGCAAATTCCTCAGCTATTTGTATTATTCTCTTTGTTATCGGATACTCGTGCATTTGTAAGTACATCCTTTACACCTGTTGTTGACGGCGTTGTATAATGGGTATTCATCTTAAGACATTTCTTAGGGCAGCCCTCAGCACAGTAGTTACATTGAATACATCTAAGCCTATCAATAGTCCATGTTTTATTTGCTCTATCCACCTTAATGGCTCCGGCAGGACAGCGTCTTTCACACATTCCGCAAAATATACAGTCATCAATGTTATTTTCTATTTTGCCTCTTGTTCTCTCAAAGCCTGCTTTCTGTTTTATAGGATAAAGCACTGTATAGGGTCCATGAATTATACTTTTAAAAAGTGTTTTTGTCATACTTAAAATAGACATAACTCCACCATCCTATCATTTAGTATTATCGTTCTGTACAACTTATACATGGGTCAATTGTAAGAATCAATATTGGCACATCTGCAAGTGTACAACCCTTTAGTGTTTCCAGTAAAGCAGGTATGTTGGCAAATGTCGGTGTGCGGACTCTAACTCTGTCAAGGAATTTTGTTCCGTTTGCCTTTGAATAATATACTACCTGCCCACGTGGCTGTTCTAATCTTATAAAAGACTCACCATTGGGATTACCTGTAACTTTTGTCTTTATATCGCCATCTGGAATTATAGCAATACACTGCCTTATTAAATCAATTGATTGGAAAATCTCTCTGATTCTAACACTTGTCCTTGCATATGAATCACCAGCTGTTTCAATAATTGGCTCAAATTTTAATTTTCCATAAGCAGCATAGCCTTGTTTTCTCATATCTACATCGATTCCACTGGCCCTTCCCATAGGTCCTACAGCGCCTAAATCAAAAGCTTGTTGTTTAGACAGCACTCCCACACCTACAGTACGGGATTTTACTGAGGAATCGTTTAAGAATACATTTGTCAATTCTAAAAATTCCTTTTCAAAACTATCCATTGTTTCAGATATCTTTTTCAGCATTTCAGGAGTAATATCTTTTCTTACCCCGCCAACTTCACAAACAGAAAAAATTACTCTTCCGCCTGTTGTCATCTCGAAAATATCAAGAATTTGTTCACGTAATCTCCAGCTG
>JBAXYJ010000067.1:0-12446 GCA_041670885.1 Clostridiaceae bacterium | reverse complement strand
TTTGCATTTCAATCAATCAGGAGGCTGGCAAAAGATAAGGTTATGATGATCGTAAGTGCAGGTACTATAGCGGGACTTTTATTGATTTTATATACACCGGTTTCAGCATTTATAAAGCTTTCAGCATTATCAGCTGCACAGCTTTTCCTGTCTGCCGGAGCAGCCGCAGCTGCTGTGTACTGGTATGAAATAGTAAAGCTCATTAATAAAATAAAATTTAAAAATCAACAGATAATTAATGTCAATAACTAAATTATATGTTATAATAATATAAATTATTAAACAAATGAGGAGGCTTTGATATGCTGGAATGGAATGATTCATTATCTGTCCAAAATATTATAATTGATAATCAGCACAAGCAGCTTGTAGGTAAATTAAATGATTTCCTAAATGCCTATGATAATAAAAAGTCTAATGAAAAGCTGATGGAAATATTTAAATTTTTGAGCGATTACACTAAGGTACATTTCAGGGATGAAGAAAATTTGATGCTGAAGTATAAATACCCCGGGTATGCTGCTCAGAAAAAAGAGCATACAAAATTTATTAGTGATTTAAGTAATTATGAAAAAGAGCTTTCAGAAAATAAATCGACTTTAGTATTAAAGATAAAGACAAATCAGATGCTGGTAGACTGGCTTGTAAATCATATCGGTAAGGTAGATAAGGCTTTCGGTGCGTATTTACAGGGCATAGCATAAAATAAAAGATATTTCAAAACATCGGATATAAAACTATCCGATGTTTTTTTGTCGTTATTGTTTATGATTAAATTTAATGTAACTACAAAGATGTTTTGAAGATGTAAAAGGAGACAGTTTTTATATGAGAAGTTTCTAAATATGACAAAGAATTAAAATATTAGCATTATTTTGGAGAAATAAAAGGTAAAATGACAATTATGTAGAATACTGTAATTGATGCATTATAAGAAAAACCGAATGATACAGATTCTTAGTTTTAAAATTAATAACAGGGTAAGTGATTTATTGTAATGGTAGTTAAAAAATATTATTTGAGATATATTATATTTGAATTAAATTAGTAATAAACTCATTGTAATATATGTTAAATAGATGGGGGATAAGCAAGTGGAAGAAAACTGGATGGAAGTTAAACCAAAAGTAAATGAATTTTCAGAGTTTTTAGAGATAGCGAGTGATTTTGGTGATCCGCTTGAACTAGTAAGAGAAGCTATTTCAAATTCATATGATGCTCAAGCTACATATGTAAAAATTGGATTTAGCGTAGAAAATATTAATGGCTACTCGAAATTAATTATTGAGATTGAAGACAACGGGGTAGGTATGTCATATAAAACATTAGAAGAAAATTTTTGGGCATTGGGTAATTCAGCTTCTAAAGAAGATAAAAAGAAGATAGGCGAGAAAGGTCATGGAACTAAAATATATCTTCGCTCAGAATTTGTGTATGTAATTACATGCCATGAATCAGGTACCTATGAATCAGAATGTGAAAATCCATTTAATGATTTAAGTGCTGGGAAATTACATAAACCTAGAATTAAGACTGTTACAAATAAAACCAGAAAAGGAACATATATCAGATTGGAGGGTTATAACAATAACGAAAGATCTAAATATTTACAAGACATTGTAACAGATTATATATATTGGTTTACAAAACTTGGTTCTTTTGAAGGTGAAATAGAAGAACATAATACACCAGATTTTGTAGTGCTATTAAAGTGCTTAGATGTCGATGAATATGAAGAATTAAAATTTGGGCATAGATTTGCTAAGCAAAATGATAATATTGACGAACTTTTTCATGATTATGATGCAAATGCTATTGATCATTATGTAAAGAAATTTTCATTTACAAATCAAAGATTAGAAGAAAGACCTGAAGTGAAATTTGATGCAATAATTTATTTTGAGGGAAATGATGCGAAGCAAGAATATAATCCATTATTGCGTAAGAAAAAAAGTAACTTAAAAGGTTATTATAAAGTTGCTGATAGGTATGGTATATGGCTCTGCAAAGATTTTATACCAGTTCAAAAAGTAAATGATTGGATATCCGGATTTGGAATGGGATCAAGCTCTTATACACTTTTGCATGGGTTTATTAATTGTCAAAATTTAAAGCTTACTGCTAATAGAGGTTCTATTGCTAATACAGAACCTCAAATATTAGTAGAATTAAAAAAGAAACTTAATGAAATGCTAGATGAAATTGATGAATATTTATATAAGAAAGACATTAATACTCTTCAAAAGTGGCAAATTGAAGAAAAAACGATAAGGGTAGAGAATGCAGAGTTTAAACAAAGGAAGGAATCAATAGCTAAGAGGAAAATAATAACTGTGAAAGGAATTACAACTCTTGAACCACAGAATGAATCGGAATTATTTGGCGTTTTTATTACAATATGTACATTATTTCCCGATGAATTTGAATTTGAACCATTAGATTACAAAACAAGTCAAGGTATTGATATTATTGCAAGAAATAGAACTAAAAACAAAATTTCCGATTGTGAATATTGGTATATAGAATTAAAATTTCTCTTAGGAAAGAATTTTAATCATTCATTATCCAACATTCGTTGGGTTATATGTTGGGACTTTGATAAAAATATAAAACATGATTCAATAGTTAATTCCATTGTTGAAAATGAGGAAAGAATATTAAAATTTAATAAGGATAAGGCTGGAAATTCCTTATATTACTTGGATAGTTCGAGTACTTTAACTAAAATCAAAGTCATAAGATTAAAAGAATTTTTAGAAGAAAGATTGGATTTACTATTTGTGAAACAGTAGATCTATTATATTTTTTTACTAAATAAATTTAATTAATTATGATGTATCGGAAGTACTTAATAAAAATGTTATTTATAAATAAAGTGCAGGCAAAAAAACTAAAGGAACAGAAATAATGTACTTTAGTGAAAATTTTATGATACCACACAATATTGAGGTACTTATAAAAAGCAATACGAGTAATTAAAAATAATTATAGCGGCCTTTTAAGAAAATTGCTCATTATCAGTATAATGAAAATACAACAACCAAAATAAACTGTGCCACCCCCCAAATAATATAAAATTATAGGAGGCTGCACAGTTTTTTATGTCACCTAATCATTACCACCTGGCATGATGTTCTTCTGCTGATCCTTTCAGCTTCTCAAAATGTACCTTTTCACCGGAATCTGTAATCAGGTCCCCGGAGAATTCACCAAGTATCTGATAAACTTTTGATTTCAATATATATGCATTTGTTTCTGCTAGTCTCTTGTAAATTGGCTGGAATTTTATATCTACTCTGTCAGTCTCTTTAGATTTTATATGCCAGGGCTCCATCATATTTTCTTTATCATACTCAAATATAATGTTTTCACCCAGCTTACTTACTATTCCGTCTACTACAAAGCCATTTTCCGTCATGCCTGTACCATCTGTCCAGGTTCCGCCTAAGTTAAAGCCTATAACTTTATTATTAAAGCTTCCGGAGCAGGTTGCCCAATTCCACATGGTGCTATAAGGCCATACTCCCCGCCCAAAATCAAGGGAGGCAAAGCTGTTTTCTTTATGGAGCTCAAAGGTTTCTCCATTATATATGATTTCCCCTTCTACAGGGATACAGTTCTGTTTTGAAGTAAATTGGAATTTCCTCTTGCTCCAGGGTATTACAGCATTTATGCTTTCATAATTTTCCGGTCTTTTAATCATCAGATCCACACTGATTGTCCCTTTGCCGAATTCACTGCAGTCTACCCGCATCTTTGTGTTTTCGCCTTCGCCCTTAAAAGAAACTCTCATTTTACTGTTTATATATTCCAAGCTGTCGTTTATACCCTCCAGCATTATGCAGCCCTTACCAAAAGGAGATGCGATAGTTTTTTCAACAAATTCTCCGGTTTTATAATTATAAAAATAAATAAATACCATTCCCAAATAGTCCATATTAGAGATTGTTGCTGAAAAAAGACAGTCATCATTTAGAATAAGCCAGTAATTCCATTTTTTCTTTCGATATTTATGCCCCGTTAAATTGCAGTTTATTATAGGTTTTCTTGCCCAGCCAATACAGTTCTTGTTTAGCAAACCTTTACTATTGCACAAATCAACACTTTCTAATAATTCTTTTTCCTGTGCTTTAGATGCTATCATGTCTTATCCCCCTTATCTTGATATGTATAATAATATAATTATATACCATAATAGGCATAAATTACATAGAATCGTTATATTTTGTAAACAAGGGGAATTTTAGACCATTAGCTGTGCCAAATTATTTTCTACTATAAATTAACTAAATGGCCGCAGTCATTAATACACTTTATACCAATGGCTTTACTTTCAGTATCGTATTTTACTATGCTGATGCTGCAGTTATCAATATCCATTTTGAATCTATTATGCTGTTCTAAGCCAAGAAAACTGCTTAGCAATGCTGCTATGGCTCCTGCTGAGGTTACAACAGCAGCATTTTCATGCTTTCCTGTTTTTATTTCTTCTACCACTTTGCCGGTTCTTATGCATACATCTGCTCCACACTCTCCTCCCGGATAAGGCAAATCCTCCAAATGCTCATACCACTTCTCTGCATATTCCTTATGGCTTAGAAATCTCTGTTCCATATTCAAGGTATCCCACTGCCCCATGTTTATCTCCCTAAGTTCTTCCTTGATAATAATATCAGTATTAATATATTTATTTATTATTTCTGAAGTCTGCAGTGCTCTTTTTAAGTCACTGGAATAAATTATGTCTATATTATATTTTTTTAATCTTTTCCCCAACAGCTCAGCTTGATTTTTCCCCAGCTCATTAATTTCTTTATCAGCTGCACTTTGGTATTTCCCATATTTATTTAAATTGGTTTGTCCATGTCTTAACAGATAAATATTCATTTTGAACCTCCATAAAATAAATTATTTACATTATATCATAAATTTTATATAACTAATTTTGTAACATAATTTAGAAATTATTAATAAAGATATATTGATAGTTTAATGAAAGGAATTTATAAATTGCTAAAATTAGAACCAAAAATCTATGATTTTTCTAAGGTAAAAGGAATCTCATTAAAACAGCTTCAGGAACATTATAAATTATACACCGGATATGTAAACAAACTAAACGAAATCTGGAACATGCCCAATGATGCTAAAGCATACGGGGAGGGGAATTCCACCTACAGCAATATGAGAAGTTTAAAACTGGGAGAAACCTATGCATTAGATGGCGTGAAGCTTCATGAGCTGTATTTTCAAATAATTACATCAGGATATAGAGCACCTTTCGGGGAAATTGAAAGCCTCATAAAAAGAGATTTTAAAAGCTTGGAGAATTTCTATGAATACCTAAGAAAGGTTGGAACTTCAGTAAGAGGCTGGGCCGTTTTAGTTATTGATCCAATAGACAACAGACTTCATGTTATTGGCTCGGATGCTCATGACACAGGTGTAGTTTGGTGTTCATATCCGCTTTTAGTATTAGATGTATATGAACATGCCTATTTTCATGATTTTGGAACAGATAGGAAGAAATATATTGATGTATTTTTAAGGAATGTAAACTGGGGAGAAGTAAATAACAGGCTTAAAAAGTATTATTCAATCAAGCCTTTTCTTGGAGGAAACAGGCAGGGTTACGATAAATTTACTTGTCCTATGGGGTATTATAAGCTATAAAAAATGGGCAATGAATATTGCCCAAATACTGTTTTACTAGTCTCCTAAATGAGGTGATGCTTTTTCTGTATCATAATTTATAGAGGTTATTCTCTCTAAATTCAAAATTGATGGTTTATATGTGGGATCCAGAGCGTTTGCTGCCAGATAATGCTTTTCAGCCTGGCTATCATCTCCTGTAAGCTCAGATAATGCTCCAAACAGGTTTTGTGTTTCCGGAGCATCTGAGTTTTCCAGTATTGCATAGAGCAGGTATTTCTCAGCAGCAGAGTAATCTTTTGAATTTAAAGCTTTTATTGCATATTTAATATTCTGGTCATAATGACTTGTTTTGTTATGTCTTATCATAAATTTCACCTTTTTAACTCAACCTTAAGCTGTTATTTTTCTTTTATGCCATAATTTAAAATATATCAGGGCAGTAATTAAAGAAGCTAAGCTTAATAATGACAAAATTTTTACCTTGCTATAATCTATGGGATGAGATACTTTTCTTCCCTTTTCTATTACAGATAAATTTTTTATATGAATATCCATATCTCCTCCGTGCTCACTGCAGGCTCTATGAAATTCACCCTGGATTTTAACTATATCACCTTTTTGTTTATAATTTCCAAGGGTAGTTATCCTGTTTATTACGCTGTTTTCACCCCAAACTCCAATGGCATTGCTGCCGTCGCTTATATTAATCCAGGAATAGTCTCCCCTTTTCATTATTTCACCAATAGCTTCACCCTCAATAGTTAATGTCTTTCCGTCTAAGCTTTTCCCATTTTCTATAAGATCATTAAAGTTTGTAATATCATTTGCAAAGCAGACTGATGAGGTTCCCAATATTAAAATTAAACATAGTAGCGCTATCTTACACATTTTAAACATAATTTTCTGCATCCTCCAATTACAAAGCCAATTAGTGTAAATACTGATATAAATTCAAGCCTTCCTAAATACATGGCAATTATATAATATACCTTCATTAAAGAGGGCATTGAAGGTGTTGTTACACCTATGGAAAGTCCTACATTTCCGGTTATGGAGGCTGCTTCAAAGGCAGAGCTTGGCAGAGAATATCCATAATAACATCCAATTGCTGTTCCAACAGTAAATAAAGCAATGTAACATATTATGATAAAGGCTGCACTTTTTACTGCTGCATCATTTAGTACCTGGTCCTTTATATAATGGTATTTATATACTTTAACCTTTCTTTCAGGGCTTAAGGTTTTTCTTATTTCTGCAATTATCCCTTTAAAAACTATGCCTACTCTGAGGCCTTTAAAGCCTCCTGCTGTAGAACAGGCAGATCCGCCTATAAGCATTGCTATAACTAATATAAATACTCCAAAATCTCCCCACTCTAAAGCAAACTGTCTGGCATATATAGTCCCAAAGCCCGTAGTAGTATGAGCAGACAGTAAAATGTAGACGCCTTTTCTGAATAAAGCTATGGAGTTTGGATATACATTTAGCTTTTTGAGCCCAATAATCAATAGAAAAGTAGTTATGCCGGCAGTTACCAGAAAGCTTTGAATTTCAATATTTTTAAATATTTCCTTTCTGTTTCCCTGCCATACTGCATAGTGAAGTCCAAAGTTAAAGGAACCTATAACAAAGAATATAATTGTTAATATTTCATAGGAAAAGCTGTGATAATAAAGCATATTTTGAGACATAGGAGCAAATCCTCCTGTGCTCCAGGCGGACATAAAAATAAACAGTCCGTGGAAAAATGAAGAAACAGGCTTAAGTCCTATGAATAGTCCGTTTATCCATAGAGCAAAGGTCCCTATAAATAAATAAACCAAACTTATTATCCATATTGCCCTGGTTGTATGCTTTACATTTGGCAGCAGCTCAATATCCTTGCCTTCACCTACGTACATCTTGTAGGCTCCTGCAGTATCAGATACAAGAAAGGTTAAGGCCAGAACTACCATTCCCTGACCGCCTACAAAAGTTAACATATGTCTCCATATATTCAGGCCTACGGATAAATGATCCAGATCCTGAGCCATAACAAGTCCCGTTGTTGTAAAACCGCTCATTACATCGAAGCAGGCATCCAGAAAAGATTTAAGATGCCCGCTTAAATAATATGGAACTGCACAGAGCAGCATTAATAAAAGCCAGGAAAAAGCAGAGATTATAAGTCCATGCTTCCATTCAAATTTTTTAGACCTGTTGCTGCCGGTTATCATAAGAAGCAGACCTATAATTATAGATATATTTATGCTTATACTAAAGTCAACAACCGTATTCCACTCTTTAAAGCTGATGGAAGTAATTATTGGAATCAGCATTAAACCGGCAATCACAATAATTATATATCCGGTATAATAATTAATTATTCTTATATCATCAAAATCTCTAATTGAAATCTTCATCCAGCTCACCTTATTACAAGTAAATTTATTATCCAAATTACGCCTATAAAAATAGAAACAAAAGCTACTTCTGTAAGCACACCTCTTATCATTTTACCTTTTCCAATCATAATTATCCCTCCAGAGATCCTATATATATTTTTCCATTTTCGATTTATTTTCTTTATTTGTTATAAGAAGAACCTTATCATCTTCCTTAATTTTTTCATATCCTCTTGGGAAAACTACTTTTTCTTTTCTTAGTATTGATACAATAACGCATTCCCTTGGCAGCTCCAATTCGCTTATTAATTTATCTCTCCATTTACATTTCGAACTAATATCCACCTCGATTATTATCATTTCTCCTCTGTCTAAGGTTTGTACCACCTTAACCTTATCATTTTCAAATTCATTTTCTATAAGATTTGCAATTACCTCTGTACTGCAGACAGTTTTATCAACTCCAAGGGTTTTAAATATTTTTCGGTTTTTGGGGTTGTTGATTCTGGCAATAGTTTTATTAATATTAAAATCCATTTTAGCCATCTGGCAAATAACAAGATTTTCTTCGTCTTTTCCTGTAACGGCTGCAACGACTTCTGCCTGCTCAATTTCTGCATCTTTAAGCACCTCTATATCAGAACCGTCACCACATATTATATTTCCATCAATTTCATCTGCTAATTTTTCACAGAGACACTTGTCCTGCTCAATCAGTACAACGTCATAATGTTTTTTATTTAATGTTTTAAACAGATAATAACCTACTTTTCCGCCGCCAACTATTATTGCTTTCATAATTTTATCTCTCCTGAAAATAATTTAACTAATTTAACTCTGTTTTCTCTGCTTATAGTACAGACTGCTGTGTCTCCAGCATTTATTACTTCATCTTTGCCGGGTATTCTGGTAATTCCGCCAGTTGTAACTGCTGATATTATGCAATTATACTTTTTCTCAATTTCGCTTATCGTGCTTATTTTAGATTTTTCCGCTTTTATCTTTACTATTGAAATATTATCATCTAAAGCTGTGATTATATCTGAACCTGTTTTTAAAATTCTGCTTTTAACCATATCAGCTGCATTCTGAGTCACATTTAATGTTTCAATCCCCAGTTTTTTATAAATATTTTCTTTTAAGGGTTCAAATACTCTGGCAATAACCCTTTTAACTCCGAAAATATTTATTGCTATCTGACAGGCCATTATATTTATATTATCATCAGGAGTCATTGCCAGAAAAACATCTGCCTTATCTATTCCTGCTTCAAGGAGTGTATCCTGATCTATTTCAACTCCCTTTATTCTTTTTCCGTTAAATCCGCTTCCCAGAGAGTCTAAGTTTGATTCTAGTTTATCAATTACTGATATATCGTGACCTCTGCTTACTAAATCTCTGGCTAAACTGCTTCCAAGTCTGCCGCAGCCTATAATTAAAATATACATTTTATCTCTCCTCGTGTACTCAGTTAAGGAAATTGAAAATTCTCCAATTTAAATTTTCAGCTTAAAAAACCATTTAAATTCGTTATTTTATTCTGAAAATCAGTCTAAAGGTAATTATACAATTTCCTCAGTTATGCACTTATTAATTGTTTAGAGCCAGGAACTTCTGATTTTTGCTGTTGTGTTCCAAAATCAGGCTCTTCCTGTCCAATAAAATAATTGAAGGAGGTTATCCTCTCTAAATTATGGATAGCAGGTTTATATGTGGGGTCTAATGAACTTGCTGCTCTATAGTGCTTGCCTGCTAAAATGCAGTCCCCGGAAAGCTCACATATAATGCCTATCAGATTTTGAGGCTCCGGTGCATGATAATCTTCCATGAGAGCCTTTCTGATGTATTCTTTTGCAGATATATAATTTCTGGCTTTTATTGAGTCTGCAGCTTTATTAATTATATTTTCATAAGGCTTATTATTTTTAATCACAAATCACACCTCCATAACAGTTTTCTATGATTAGATTATAATAGCAAAAATTATATAAACTCGGTGTTAAGAAAATTAACATTGGTATAAAGATTCTATTAATATTTTATTTTTGAAATACTAATGATAAAATTATCTGCAAATAAAAAGTAATGTTTTTATAATATGATAATTGAAAATATTGGTATTACATTTATAATTGAGATATAGGGATAGTGAATAATTGTAAGAAAATGTGAACTACAGATTATTTATATAATATACAAATAAAATTATACAAGTCTGTCTTGTATTGACATAGATATCTTAAATGTAAAGGAGTTGATTTTATGAATATGCTATACAACAAAATGTGGAGGGTGACCATATTGTAGCCCTCCTAAAACTTGGAGGAAATTATGGTTAATATTAAATTAGATAGTGTTGATTTTAGCTTAAAAGAAGAGCACGATTTTTCATGGCTTAAATCATTTGGCAAAGTTTTTGCTGTCTTTGCCCAAAATGATTCGGGGAATATAAGTTTTGGTGTTGATAATGGGGAAGACAAGTATTTTATTAAGGTGGCAGGCTTAAAAACAATAGAATCCATACGAACACAGCAAGAAGCAATAGCTGCCTTAAAAGCGGCAATGCCTATATACGAGGATATCAATCACAAAAATTTGATAAAACTCGTCAAGCATTATACTCTTGGTGAGATTTATATTGCTGTATTCAAGTGGGCTGACGGCGATTGCTTATTTGACCATTGGAATTTTGAGAAATATTACAAGAATCCACAGATTGTCCCCCCTGCAAAGTGCTTCAAGCAACTACCGATTTCCAAAAGAATTGAATCAGCAGGTGTGTTGTTTTCATTTTTGGATACCGTTTCTAAAAACGGATATGTTGCCGTGGACTTCTATGACGGTAGCATAATGTATGATTTTTTAAGAGATACTACGACAATTTGCGATATTGACTTCTTTAGGAAAAAGCCAACATTCAATGATATGGGTGTAGATTACTGGGGGACAAAGAGGTTGAAGTCACCGGAAGAATATGTTTATGGTGCTGTTATTGATGAAACTACAAATGTATTTGCACTTGGGGCGTTGCTATTTGACAGTTTTTTCGGTAACTATACAGATGCTGAAGTAAGACAGCGATATAAAATGAACGCATTTACACCTTGCTCTTTTGAGAACTGGGAATTAAGCAAAGCGTGCTATGATGTTGCACTAAAATCTGTCGCTAAAGAAAGGTCTGAACGGTATGCCTCGATAAACGAATTTTATACCGCTTGGAATGTAGCTCTATTCGCTAAATAAGCATAATCTACAGTAAATTAAATACACAATATTCATATATGATTCATCAATTGTAAATCTATGATTATTAAACAATAGCGACATATGAATGATGCAAAACAACTAAATAAAATGTAATTTAGAAGGAGGTTTAAATAATGGATTTCAGAATTACATTTGACCGAATACCAGAAACATTTGATAAATATAGACCCCGATATTTTGATGAACTCTTTACAGAAATTATTACTGTATCTGACTTGAATTTAAACAAAGATGTACTTGAAATTGGTCCAGGGACAGGACAAGCAACAGAGCCTATTTTAAAAACTGGCTGTAATTATAAGGCAATTGAACTTGGAGTGAACTTTACAGAATATATGAAAAACAAATATGGAACTTATAGTAATTTTGATATTGTAAATGCTGATTTTGAAACATACGATTTTGGAAATCAAACATTTGATTTAATATATTCAGCAGCTACAATTCAATGGATACCTGAAGAAATAGCATTCTCAAAAGCCTACAATATACTAAAACCTGGAGGCATTCTTGCAATGTTTATGACCCGTTCAGATGAGAAAAGTGCAAATGAAGAACTGTACAATAGAATAGACGAGGTATATAAAGAACACTTTTCTGTTAAGCAGAGATATAATTGTAAAATGAAATATGATAATGTTGTGAATTATGGCTTGGTTAATTACAAATATCAAGACTGGAAAAAGATAAGAACACTTAATGCTGATGAATATATTTCATATATTAGTACACATTGTGAGCATATAACTTTAGAAGAGCCTTATAAGTCTAAATTTTACACGGGAGTAAGAAAGGCTATTATAGATGCTGACAATAAAATCATTATTAACGATACTATTCCATTATATCTTGCTCAAAAACCGCTATAAATTCCAATTTTTAGAGTTGAGGTAACATAAATTTAGACAGCAGGGACAAAAGAATGGGATTAGAGAAGCGCAGATTCTAGAATATGATAAATCGTGTTTTAGAGAATATTAGAAAAATATAAGCAGGCTGCCAATTCATTTTTGTTGACAGTCTGCTTATATATTATTCATATGCTAATCTATATCCTACTCCTACCTCTGTCATTATATATCTGGGCTGAGCAGGGTCTTTTTCAATCTTTCTTCGTATATTTGCCATAAATACCCTAAG
>JBAXYJ010000066.1:0-12540 GCA_041670885.1 Clostridiaceae bacterium | reverse complement strand
CCCGGGAGGCTGTATAGGCGGCGGCGGACAGCCATACATCCATGGAGACGCAGGTATACTTAAAAAGCGTATGGATGTGCTTTATGGTGAAGATCAAAATAAGACACTTCGAAAGTCTCATGAGAATCCACAAATCAAAAAAATATATGCAGAGTACTTTGGAGAGCCAAATAGTGAAAAGGCTCATCAGATACTTCATACCACATATACCTGGAGAAATAAATTCTAAAACAAAAACCTCAGCATAAGCTGAGGTTTTAAATGTTTAAATTAAAAGCAGATCAAATGGTCTGCCGTCTTAAAATTTTACTTTGCATTTAAAACCGCTTCTGCAATATTGGTAGCATGGTCTCCTATTCTCTCTAGGTTTACAAGAGCGTCAAGGAATATTGCACCTGATGCAGGATCGCATATGTATTTATTTAATCTTTCTATATGATCTGCTCTCAGAGACTTTTCCATATCATCTATCTTTTGCTCATTTACTATTACATCATTGGCAGCCTCCTCAGAATTTAACTCCAATGCTTTAATAGACTGCTGTACAGAATACTTAGTTAAATCTGCCATTTCCTTAATTTCATCAATGGCCTTACCACTGAATTTTAAACTATTGGAGAGTTTATAATCTGTAAGTTCAGCCATATTTTCAGCATGGTCTCCTATTCTTTCAATATCATTTACCGTGTGATACAGGGAACCGATTATTTCAGACTGATGCTCTGAAAGAGATAAATTTGAAAGAGCTACTAAGTATCTTGTTATCTCTCTTTCTAAATAGTTTATAACTTCTTCTCCTTCAGTTACCTTTTTGATTAACTTTTCATCGCCTTTAGTAAAAGAATCTATAGAATAATTTAGATTTTTAAATGCCAGGTTTGCCATCCTGACAACTTCCTTAACTACCTGACCTACTGCAATGGACGGCGTTTCAAGCAGTCTTTTGTCCAGATATAAAAGCTGAAGTTTTTCTCCCTCTTCTTCTTGACCTGGGATCAGTTTATTAGCAAAGGCTACCAGATATTTTATAAACCAAATTTGGATAATTACATTAGTAACGTTAAACAGAGTATGCGCATTTGCTATCTGTCTTTGAATATCTCCGCCCAGCTTGGGAACTATCTTTAGGACAAGAGGAAGTATTGACATAAATATTATAGTTCCTATTACATTAAAAGTTAAATGAATAAGAGCGGCCCTTTTAGCATTTTTATTAGTTCCGATACTTGCAAGAAGAGCTGTTGCACAGGTTCCTATGTTATCACCAAATAAAATAGGAAAAGCAACGCCTAAAGTTATGGTATTACTGGCAGCTAATGCCATCAGTATTCCAATTGTAGCACTGGAGCTTTGAACAGTGGCTGTCATGGCAAGGCCAATAAGAACACCCATCATTGGATGATTACCAATAGTCAAAATTAAATTTTGAAACTCAGGCATGCTGCTGAGAGGCTTCATAGCTGTACTCATTGTATGCATTCCTACAAATAAAATACCAAACCCCAGTACAATTCCGCCAAGGTCTTTTACCTTCTTTTTACTGCTGAACATATACATTACAGCACCAATAGCGAGAATAAGAGGAGCAATATCATCTAATTTGAAGGCGATAAGCTGAGCTGTCATTGTGGTTCCTATGTTTGCACCCATGATAACGCCGGCTGCCTGACTTAATGACAAAAGGCCTGCATTTACAAAGCCAATTACCATAACAGTGGTAGCACTTGAACTTTGAATTATTGAAGTAACACCGGTACCAACTAATACTCCCATAAAACGGTTGGTAGTTAATACTTCAAGGATTCTTTTTAATTTATCACCGGCTGCTTTTTCAAGTCCATCTCCCATTAATTTCATTCCATAAACGAAAAGCCCTAATCCCCCAAGGAGCTGAAATACCATAATATAGTTCATTTTATCCTCCTAGTGTTAAACTAATTCATACATTGTTAATATTAACACTATATTGTTAAGGATATAATAACATAATGTTAATTAATGAGCGCAATATTAACTTAATGTTAAAAATATTTAACATACTTAACATAACAGATATACAAAATTTTATACATATTGTTTGTTTTCGTTGAAGCTTAATAAATTTAGGATTATAATCTAATTAATGTTTATAGGGGGAGAGAGAATGAATAAAGGATTAAGAGATTTTTTAATAATTTTGCTCTGCGTAGTTGTTGTATCTATTGGAGTGGGAGGTACTTTAATTAAAAACCACTGGGATGGATGGAATTTCTGGACAGAAAAAGGTGATTATCATCAGGATATAAATAAAGAAAAGAGTATCCAATTGGGGAGTGCTGAAGAAATATATATTGATTCAAAAACATCCAAGATTACATTAATTCCAGAGGACAGACAGGACATAAGAGTAAGTTTAAGCGGCAGCATAACTTCATTTCTTCCAATAACAGAGCCGGAGCTGAATCTTGAAAGCAGCGGAAATAAAATAAATATAACACTTAAGGATAATTTTAAGATATTTACAGGTACTAATAATATAAAACTGGATGTTTATATACCTAAAAATTACAATAAAGATATAAAAGTAAAAAATATAACAGGCTCAGTAAATATTGGAGATATAACACTTGATGACCTGGATATTGATACTACTACCGGCAAAATTATATTAGAAAATTTATTCATAAATAAACTGGATGTATCCTGCACCACAGGAAGCTTGGAAGTAAGCAGCGTTAAAACTTCTGAAACAAAAGTAAAGCTTACTACAGGTTCAGGTAAATTCAATGATTTTACAGGAGATTTAGATGTAAAAGGAACTACAGGCAGCTTTGATATAGGCTATAAAGAATTTAATAATGATATAAATGCAAAAGTTACTACAGGCAGCATAACTATAAGGCTTCCTGAGAAAAGTGAATTTAAGCTTAATGCACATGCAACTACAGGAAAGATCTCCTGCGACTTTCCTATTAATATTAGTGAAAGCAGTAAATCAAAACTTGAAGGACAGGTTGGAAGCGGTAATAACAGCGTTGATTTAGATGTTACCACCGGTGGTATATCTATAAGATAAAAGGAACAGGTTTAAGTTTGAATAATCAGACCTAAACCTGTTTGTTTTTTAGTAAGGTTTAATGAACATTTGAGTCCAGTAGCACTTTCCTGATCTGTTTTTCGCTAAACCTACTCCTATTTCTGTATAAGATGGGCTTAGTATGTTGCTTCTATGTCCCGGTGAATTCATCCAGGCTGTTACAACCTGAGCAGGAGTAGTCTGACCTGAGGCTATGTTTTCTCCTGCAGCTGAAAATCTTACTCCAAAAGCTTCCAGCATATCAAAGGGTGAGCCATAGGTTTTGGAATAATGTGAGAAATAGTTAAGATCTGCCATATCCTTGGATTTATATCTGGCAATTCTGGAAACCTGCCAATTAGCCTTCAGAGGGCTCAAGCCTCTTTTAGTTCTTTCAACATTTACAAGTCTTATTACTTCATTTTCCTGGGCTTTGATGTCGTTTATAGTAGGAACTGTTATCTTTTGACCGGGATAAATCAAAGAGGTATTTTTTATCTGGGGATTGGCGGCAATTATTTCGCTGATTCCTATCTGATACTTAACTGCAATTTTCCATAAGCTGTCTCCCTTTTGAACGGTGTAGGTTACAGGCTGTGCGAAAACTTCTGTAGATATACTTACTAATAATAGAATTGTAAATAAAATACTCTTTCTTTTATTCATAAAAATCACCTCAAATATATAATTCCCCTGGAATTCATAAATTATTTAATAAAAAATTAATTTATAATGCTAAAAAGTATAAATTTTCCCCTCCACACTATACTGCTCCAATTGTAAGTAATGAAACTCTAAAAGATCATCCTGAAATAGAAGATATATTAAATAAACTTGGAAGACAGATAAGCGACGAGAAAATGAGAGAAATGAACTATAAGGTTGACAAACAAAATGCTGACCGGCTCAGGTAGCTGATGAATTTTTAAAATAAAAAGGTTTAATTAAATATCTAAAAATTTGAATCAGGCAAATCTGATAAAACCATTTACAAAGTCAGTATAAATGTATATTATATGCTTAGTAGAGGAGGTATTAACATGCCTGATGAATCAATTATTAAGCCAATATACCAAAAAATAGCCATAGATATTGCTAATAGAATAGCTAATGATGAATTTTCACCAGGGGATAGAATTCATGGAAGATCTACCCTTGCCAGTGAATATAATGTATCACCTGAAACTATTAGGCGTTCAATGATACTGCTTCGGGATATGGACATCGTTGATGTTAGTCAGGGAAGCGGCATAACAGTTAAATCTAAAAACAGAGTTTTTCAATTTATTGAAAAATTCAAAGTCATAGATTCTATTAGTTCAATAAAAAGTGATATTTTATCTATGTTAAATAGAAGAAAAGAAATGGATAAGGAATTAAATGAAAGCATAGACAAGCTAATTAATTACAGTGAAAGATTTAAAAACACAAATCCCTTTGCTCCTCTGGAAATTAAAATTACCAGTGAAGCACACCTTATTGGTAAAACTATATCAGAAACTAAGTTCTGGCAAGAAACCGGAGCTACACTTATAGGAATAAGAAGAACAAATAAAATAATCCTGTCTCCAGGACCTTATGCTATATTTTCGCCAGATGATGTTATCATAGTTATTGGTGATGAAAACAGTTACGATAGAATAATTAGCTTTTTATATGGGTAAATCAGGTTATATACAGCATGTCATCTATAGATGGCATGCTGTATTACTATTTATGATATAATTTATATAGTTATATTTTAAATTATTATTGAGGTTGATATATGGGTAAGGATATAAAAATATCTGTCAGGGAACTTGTAGAATTTGTCCTGAGATGTGGAGATATAGATACCAGCATTGTGTCCAGCGTTAGAGCTCTCCAGGGGATAAGCATACATAAAAAGCTGCAGACAGAGGGCGGGAAAAATTATATAAAGGAAGTAAGCTTAAAGTATGAATTTGAATTTTCCTCAATAAAGTACAAAATTGAAGGAAGAGCTGACGGAATAATTACTGAAGAGGACTATTATATAATAGATGAGATAAAGACTGTAGCTTATGACTTAAATTCAATTTTAGAGCCTAATCTTCTTCATATATCTCAGGCAAAGATGTATGGATATATTTACTGTATTCAAAATAATTTGGACAAAATAAAAATAAGAATTACATATTACAATATAAAGACAGATGAAGTGAAGAGATTTTTAGAGGAATATACAGTAAGACAGCTGGCGGAATTTTTCTATGAAATTATTGAAAAGTATACTGTTTTTATTAGCTTTCTTAGAGGTTTTAATGAAGTTTCAAAAGAAGCTATCAAAAAAATTAGTTTTCCCTTTGATTTCTATAGAAAAGGCCAGAGAGAGATGGCGGTATCCATATATAATACAATAAAGCAAAAGAAAAAAATATTTATTAATGCTCCTACCGGAATTGGTAAAACCATATCTGCAATATTTCCTGGAATTAAAGCAATGGGTGAGGGCCTTGCAGATAAAATATTTTATCTTACATCTAAAACAACTAATAGGGGGATGGCAGAGGAAGGTATTAATAAGCTAAGAGATAAAGGGCTTAAAATAAAAAGTGTAACCCTTACAGCCAAAGAAAAGATATGCTTTGCTGAGGAAGTACTCTGCAAGCCGGAAGACTGTCCTTATGCAAAAGGGCACTATGACAGAATAAACCAGGCTATTTTAGACATACTAGAAAATGAGGATAACTTAAGCCGGGACATTATAGAAAGCTATGCTAAAAAGCATAATGTATGCCCCTTTGAGTTTTCTTTAGACCTTAGCCTTTATTCAGATATTATTATCTGTGACTATAATTATGTTTTTGACCCCAGGGTATATCTCCGAAGGTTTTTTGGTGAGGGAGCAGTAGAATCACTAAATGCTGTGTTTTTAATAGATGAAGCTCATAACCTGGTGGATAGGGGGAGAGATATGTTTTCAGCTTCCCTGCTTAAGGATGATTTTTTAAAAGGGAAAAAGCTTACAAATAATAAAAAAATAATAAACTCATTAAATGCTGTAAATAAAGTATTCTTGAATATAAAAAAGGAAATGACAGAAAGCTTCCTGACAGTTAAAGAAGAAAAGGGTGAAATTTATGGCCCTTTAAATAAGCTTATATTAAATTTAGAGGAATATTTCACTCATAATGAATACAATAAGGAGCTTCAGCAAATTTATTTTGATGCCCTTGCCTTTATAAGGATATCTGAGTTTTATGATGAAAGGTATGTAACTTATATAGAAAAGCAGGATAAAAATATATCCATAAAGCTATTCTGCATAGATCCCTCCTATTTATTAAGAGAGGCCTTAAAAAGAGGGGATTCAGCTGTATTTTTCTCTGCCACCCTGTCACCTATTAAATATTATAAAGAGGTATTGGGGGGAGATGAAAATGATTATAATTTAAGCCTTAATTCTCCATTTTCCAGAAAGAACAGACTTCTCCTTATAGAGGATAATATGTCAACAAAATACGGAAACAGGGATAATACCTATACTGATCTGGCAGATTATATATATACTCTTTACAGCTGCAGGCGGGGAAATTATATGGTATTTTTCCCTTCCTATTTATATATGGAAAATGTATATAAAGCTTTTAATGGAAAATACAATGTAAATGCCTATTGTCAGGCTAAGGATATGAAAGATGAGGAAAGAGCCACTTTTATAGAAAGATTTAATATTCAAAAGGACAGTATAAGCTTCTGTGTTTTAGGAGGAGTATTTTCTGAAGGTATAGATTTAACCGGGGATAAACTTATTGGAGTTGTCATAGTATCAGTTGGATTATCAAAGATATGTACTGAAAATGATATTATTAAAGAATATTTTAATAATAAGAATAATATGGGCTTTCAGTTTGCCTATGTATATCCCGGCATGAACAAGGTGCTCCAGGCAGCAGGAAGACTTATAAGAAAGGAAGAGGACAGAGGAGTAATTCTTTTAATTGACAGCCGGTATAAGACAAGGGAGTATATAAATTTATTTCCAAGAGAATGGTTTCCCAATATTCAAATAAAGGATAAAAATGATATAATTCAATATGTAAAAGAGTTTTATGAGGGAGGATAAAAATGAATAATGTATATGATGTAATAATAGTCGGAGCAGGTGCCAGCGGAGTATTCACAGCTTATGAAATGCTTAAAAAAAATAATAAAGCAAAGATATTAATGATAGAAAAAGGACATGATTTGTCAAAAAGGCACTGCCCTATAGATGGTAAAAAAATAAAATCCTGTATTCACTGTAATCCATGCAATATAATGAATGGATTTGGGGGAGCAGGAAGCTTATCAGATGGGAAGTATAATATTACCAATAATTTTGGAGGAGACCTTTATAAATATTTAGGTGAGGAGGAAGCTCTTGATTTAATGTATTATGTTGATGAGGTTAACTGCAGCCTGAGTGAAAAGGAAGCTAAGCTATATTCTACAAATGATACTTTATTGAAAAAGGAAGCCCTTAAATATGACCTGCATCTTTTAGATGCTAAGGTAAGACATTTTGGGACTGATGGAAACTTAGTAATACTTAGCAATATGTTTAAGTACCTAAAAGAAAACATGGATATTATGTTTGATACTGAGGTTCTTGAAATAGAGCAGGAGGAAAAAGGCTTTAAGATATTTACAAAAAACGAAACATTTTCATCTAGGTTCCTGATTTTAGCTACTGGCAGATCTGGATCAAAATGGATTTCAGGAGTATGTGAAAGCTTAAATATCAAGACAGAATCAAACAGAGTTGATATTGGAGTGAGAGTTGAGCTGCCGGCAGAGGTTTTCTCCCATATAACAGATGCAGTATATGAAAGCAAAATAGTTTACAGGACTAAGATGTACTCAGATTTAGTAAGGACATTCTGCATGAATCCGTACGGACATGTGGTAAACGAAAATACTAACGGTATAGTAACAGTTAATGGGCATAGTTACGCTGATATTAACTTAAGGTCTGATAATACAAACTTTGCCCTTCTGGTATCAAATCATTTTACAGAGCCTTTTAAAGACAGCAACGGATATGGAGAGTCTATCGCACGGCTCTCCAATATGCTGGGGGGAGGAGTCCTTATTCAAAGGTTTGAAGATGTGGTTAATGGCCGCAGGACCACGGAACACAAGTTAGAAAAATCATTTACAAAGCCTACTCTAAATGCTACACCAGGAGATTTAGGTCTTGTTATTCCTAAGAGACAGTTAGATGATATTATAGAGATGATTTATGCTCTTGATAAGATAGCTCCGGGTACTGCCAATGGAGATACTCTGTTATATGGAGTTGAGGTTAAGTTCTATAACTCAAAGGTAGAGGTAGACAATAATTTAGAGACGAAAATCAAGGGACTCTTTGTACTGGGAGATTGCTCAGGAGTTACTCACTCTCTGTCACAGGCTTCTGCTTCTGGAGTTTATGTAGGAAGATATATAGGGAGTAAATTATAACGAACTAATAATTTATAAACATTAAAAAATGTTCGTAAATTATTTGACTATAACCTTTATATTTGATAATATTATAAAGTAGTTTAATTGAAAGGAAGGATGCATATGTCTTCTTTAGTAGTTTTAGGAGCCCAATGGGGCGACGAAGGAAAAGGAAAAATGACGGATTACTTAGCAAAAGGTGCTGATGTAATTGTTAGATATCAAGGGGGAAACAATGCTGGTCATACAGTTGTAATCGGTGAAAATGAATATAAGCTTCACCTTATACCAAGCGGTATATTATACAGCGGTAAAATAAATATAATTGGAAACGGTGTGGTTATAGATCCAAAGGCTTTAATAGATGAAATAAATTACCTTAAGGAATTAAAGGTAGAGATAAATAACAAGAAGCTTTTCATAAGTGACAGAGCTCACGTTATTATGCCATATCACAGACTTATGGATGCTCTAAAGGAAAAATGGAGAGGAAATAAAAGCATAGGAACAACAGGAAGAGGAATAGGACCTTGTTACACAGATAAGATGGAAAGGTCCGGAATTAGAGTATGTGATCTTATAAATGACAAAGTATTTAAGCAAAGACTTAAAGAAAGCCTGGACCTTAAAAATGAAATAATAACAAAGGTATTCGGCGGGGATGCATTATCATTTGATGAAATATACGAAGAATATTCAAAGTATGCTGATTTTGTAAGACCTTTTGTAGTTGATACTTCTGTTAAGATATTTAATGAGATGAAAGATAACAAGAAGGTTTTATTTGAAGGAGCTCAGGGAACACTTCTTGACATTGACTATGGAACATATCCTTATGTTACCTCCTCAAACACAATAGCAGGAGGAGTTCCATCAGGAGCAGGAATTGGACCTAACAAGGTAACAAACATCGTTGGCATAGCTAAGGCTTATACTACAAGAGTAGGAGAGGGCCCATTTCCAACAGAGCTTTTAGATGATAAGGGTGAGTGGATCAGAACTAAGGGAAAAGAATACGGAGTAACCACAGGAAGATCAAGAAGATGCGGTTGGCTTGACCTGGTTATACTAAAGTCATCAGCCAGAATATCAGGACTTACCTCCTTTGCTGTTACAAAGATAGATACCTTAGCGGGACTTGACAAGATTAAGGTATGTACAGCATATATGCTGGATGGTAATAAAATAGATTATTTTCCAGCAAGTCTAGAGGATTTATCAAGATGTGTTCCTGTATATGAGGAATTTGAAGGCTGGGATGAATCAATAGAAAATGCGCTGTCATATGATAAAATTCCCGAAAATGCAAAGACTTATATAAAGAAAATTGAGGAATACACAGAAACAAATGTATCAATAGTTTCTGTAGGACCTAAAAGGTCTCAAACAATAAAAATAAATAAACTGTAAAATAAAGCTGGCTTTTGCCAGCTTTTGTTATTATGTAGTATAATATAAATAGGTAAATTAAAGATTGGAGGGTATCATGGGAGTAGAAACAGAAAAAGAATATGAAGTAAGATATTTTGAAGTTGACTACAAAAAGAGGCTTCTGCTGACGGATTTAGTTAATTTTTTTACAGATATAGCAGTATTTCAGGGAGATTTGATTAAGGTAGATCTGGACTATCTTAAAAATAATAATCTGGCCTGGGTATTATATAAATGGGATATTAAAATAGACAGAATGCCCGGCTATGGAGAAAAGATAAAGATAACTACCAAGGCGGAAAGCTTCAGAGCTTTTTATGCAATGAGAAGCTTTCAGGTAAAAGATGAAAAAGACCAGCTTATAATTAAAGCAGACTCTATATGGTTTTTAATAGATACAAAGCTAAGGTCTCCAAAAAGGATTCCGGCAGAATTTTTAGATTGCTACGGTATAAAGAAAGAAGACAAATATAACCCGAATATACCAAAGATAGAAGCCTTTGAAGGAAATGATAATATAAAGACTTTTAATATAAGGTACAGTGACATAGACACAAACCTGCATGTAAATAACGGCAAATATGTATCATATATGATAGAGTCCATACCAAAGGATATAGTTACAAAATATAACCTGAATAGATTAGTTGTAACCTATGAGAAGGAAACTAAATATGGAGAAAGCATAAGCTCTATGTGTCAGGTTAAAGAAGAGGCTGATGGGCTTATACTTTATCATAAGACAGTAAATGAAAATGGCAGCGTACTGACAGTAGGACAATCTTTCTTTTCTAAATAGCGGCATTTTTACCTGCTATATAGCCTGAAGATACTGCAAAGTGGATATTATAACCTCCGCAGTCTCCATCCACATCAAGAAGCTCTCCAGCAAAATATAGATTTTTATGAAGCTTTGATTCCAGTGTAAAAGGATTTACCTCACTGGTATCAACTCCTCCTATTGTAACCTGTGCCATATCAAAGGAAGCAGTACCAGAGACTCTAAAGCTCCAGCTCTTAATATGATTAACTATGGAGACAATCTCTTCCTCTCTGAGAAGGTAACAGGGCTTATGGATATCATCTATTTTAGATTCCTTAAGGAGAATTGGAATAAGTTTTTTATTTAATATGCCAATGAGTGCATCGCTGACACTTCTGTAGGAGAAGGTAAGAAAATGATTTCTTAAAAATTCATTAAATTGTATTTTCCCTATTTCGGGTATGATATCTATCGATAATTTAACTTCTCCTTTTTTATCTAATTCTATAGAGGCAAATCTGCTCAGGTTAAATATAACAGGACCAGATACGCCGTAGTCAGTAAACAAGATCTCACCTGTATCTTCTAAAGATGCATCTTTAGTTTCTATTTTAGCCGTGCCGCTTAACTTAATGCCCGACAGTGCTTTAAGCCTGCTGTAGTCTAATATAAGAGCAGTCAGAGCAGGAAGAGGTTTTACTATGCTGTGGCCTAATCCTTCAGCTATTACATACCCGGAACCATCAGAACCTGTGGATTTATATGAATTGCCGCCGGCACAGAGGATTACTTTTTTAGAATCAATAACTCCTGATGAGGTTTCAATGGAAAAATACTGCTCTTTATGGATGATCCTTTTTACCTTGCAGTTTGTTCTTACATCTATATTTCTTTCTTCTAAGGACAATCTTAATATGTCAAGTACTGAGGAGGCCTGCAGTGAAAATGGGTATATTTTGCCGCCATCTTGTTCCTTCACAGGAATACCTATGTAGGAATAAAAGTCAGTAATTTCTTTTAGGCCAATGGTATCTATAACCCTGTCTAAAAGCTCCATGGAACTGCTGTGATACTTTTTCGCTGATACATACTTATTAGTAAGGTTGCACCTCCCATTTCCGGTCATAAGGAGTTTTTTGCCTATTCTGTCTTTACCCTCAAGTATTATTACATCTTTACCATTATCCTTAGCTGATATAGCAGCTGCTATTCCACTGGGTCCCCCGCCAACTACTACTATTTCCTCCATAATATCTCTCCTAAAAAACTTGATATTCATATTCTAACCCATATTGAATAAAAATAACAGATATAGGAATTATATATAATATAATAAATGGAGGTGATATAGTGAGTCCAGCAGATTTTTTGAATTATAAAAACTGGGTTGTAATAGGTGATGTTTTAAACAGTACCAAATACGCATATAGAATATTAAACGCTCTTAAGGAGCATGGCTTAAATGTATCCGGAATACATCCAAAGGACGAATCCGGGCTTGTTTACAGAAGCTTAAAAGAGGTTCCATACAGTATAGAAGTAATAGACCTATGCATAAATCCAAAGTATGGTATGGAATTTATTAAAGAAGCAAAAGGTATGGGAATTAATAATATATTGATTCAGCCGGGAGCAGAAAGCCCTGAAATTATCAAGTTTGCTGAAGAAAATAAAATGAGTGCAGTAGAGGGCTGTGCCTTAGTCTCTTTGTCAAAAATTAAAAATAATGCTAAGTTGTAAAATGAAATGACCGAACCACAAAAAAATAAAGACTCAAGAGAAAAACTCTAGTACAATGTTAAGTGACAAAACAAAACAAAAAAGTACAGGAGGATTTCAAATG
>JBAXYJ010000065.1:0-12601 GCA_041670885.1 Clostridiaceae bacterium | reverse complement strand
TTCCATAAAAAAACTGTTATGTCCCTGGAGATTTTCCCTCCAAAAACCACATCACCTATTGATACGGTCCTTAACACTCTTGAGGAACTTAAGAATTTAAAACCTGATTTTATAAGCGTTACCTATGGAGCGGCAGGGAGCGGCAGGTCAAACACTACAAAAATTGCCAGCCTTATAAAGAATAAATATAATATTGAGGCATTAGCTCATTTAACCTGTATTAGCTCAACTGAAGCAGAAATAGATAATATTTTAAAAGAACTAAAGGATAATAACATACAAAATATCCTGGCTCTAAGAGGCGATATCCCTGTTGATACAGATGTCAAAGGTGAATTTACCTATGCAAATGACTTAGTGCAGAGGATTAAAGAAGCAGGAGATTTTTCAGTTAGCGCAGCCTGCTATCCGGAAGGGCACGTGGAGGCTTCTAATTTAATTGAAGATATGAAAAATTTAAAGCTGAAGGTGAAAAGTGGTGCAGACTTTTTAATAACTCAGATGTTTTTTGACAACGGACTATTTTATAACTTTCGGGAAAAACTTGATTTGTTAGGGGTTAATATACCGGTATCTGCAGGAATAATGCCTGTAATAAATAAAAAGCAGATAGAAAAAATAACATCCTTTTGTGGTGCCTCACTTCCTGCTAAATTTAAAAGAATACTGTTGAAATATGAGAACAATCCGGAAGCATTGAAACAGGCAGGAATTGTATATGCCACAGAGCAGATAATAGATCTTCTTGCAGAAGGAGTAGACGGAATTCATCTTTATACAATGAACCGGCCGGAAGTAGCCAAGAAGATATTTGAAAATTTTGACAGCATAAGACATAGTGAAGACAGCCAATGCTGTTTATAAAAAAATCCTCATTCATAAATTTGATGAATGAGGATTTTTTATATGTAGAACATATAATTATCCTTATTTTTATATTTTTCTGCTTCATTTACTAAATCCTTTAAAGATACATTGTCAACTTACAGAAGTAACGGTTTTATAATTAAGATATATATTGACAACTTCCAGAATATAGCCTATATTACACATGAATATATTTAGGTTTATGAAAGGAACGAACTTAAGTTTTCGTGAGTGATATATATGAGAGGGCAGCATAAATTTTCTAGAACTGAGCTTTTAATAGGAAGTGAAGGACTTGAAAAATTAGAAAAAAGTAAAGTAGTTGTATTTGGCATTGGCGGCGTAGGAAGCTTTGCAGCAGAAGCTCTTGCAAGAGGCGGAATTGGAAAATTAATTCTGGTTGATGATGATAATGTGTGCCTTACTAATTTAAACAGGCAGATTATTGCATTATACAGTACAATCTCAAAGCCAAAGGTTGAGGTAATGAGAGACAGAATCCTTGACATAAATAAGGAATGCAATGTTAAAATACATAAAACATTTGTAACTGAAGAAAATATTGGGGATATAATAGATGAGGATACTGATTATGTGGTAGATGCCATTGATACAGTAACTTCAAAGATAGCACTGGTTTTGTGGTGTCAGCAGCATAACATAAAATTAATAAGCTGTATGGGTACCGGAAATAAATTTGACCCAACTAAGTTTAAAATAGCTGATATTTATAAAACAAAAATATGCCCCTTGGCAAAGGTTATGAGATATGAGCTAAAAAGAAGGGAAGTTAAAGCTCTAAAGGTTATATATTCTGAAGAGCTGCCTGTAAAGCCAAAAACAGAGGATGATGTAACCTGCAAGGAAGGCTGCGCATGCAGCATCAGCGAGGGATCTGAAAAATGCACGATGAAAAGGCAGATCCCGGGAAGCATTTCCTTTGTACCGCCTGTAGCCGGAATGATACTCGGTGGAGAAGTTATAAAAGATTTACTAGGCATAAATGATAAATAAAAGGGCCGACTGGCTTATTTCTTAACATATTATTTTGTTAAAAAAACTGTTTAAGGGTGCTGTTTATGGTTAAAAGCCTAAGGCACCCCTTATTGCATATTGGTTTCTAAGGTTTTCATATTGCCGTAGGGAAGAAAGTATTATGCATTCCATATTGTTAAATATTTTATGCGCCTTAAAAAAAGCAGCATATTTTGGCAAATTTTTAGAAGATACTCCTCGGAACATTTTAATCCAGCATTTAAACTGACCCAAATATTTTCTTGCGCTGTCTGCATTAAAATAGTTAACTCGCTTATAACTTTTTTTATCAGCTACTTTTATCTTTTTATATAATAGAGGATATCTGAAAGGGTAGTTTGAGCTGAGACATACTATGCTTTTCTTATCTATGCTGTCAGATAAGTCATATATAAACGACCTGGCTCCTGTTTTTTCTTTGTATATGTAAGACTCCAGCCTGTCATCTCTTTGATACAAAAATGCAAAGAAGATATTTTGAGCTCCGCCAGGTGATGCCTTTTCCTCTTCAAACGCATCCCCAAATCCTAATTTTTCTAATTCATCATCATCTTCTTCATTTTTTCTTTTTCGGTTTTTATCTAAATATTTTAACTTCATACTGATAAGCTCCAGGGTTCCATGAAGTTCAGTATCATTTTCTTCATTTAAAATTGTCATTATCTTATGTCTCCAGTAGAATAATGCTGCATAGCTTACCCCTACTTCTTTTTCAGCTTTTCTAAGTGACACATCTTCTCGCATAGTATGGACAAAGCTATCCCATTTATCTTTATAATGAGACCAACTAAGCAGAGTTTTAGTATATAAATTAAAGGTTTTTTTACAGTCTTTACACCTGTATCTCTGTTTTTCATTAAAAAATCCAAATTTATTTATATCTTTGCTTCCGCAATGAGGGCAGATAGGACCCTTCATAAATTTTAACTTTATTTGATCTTTAATTAATATATCCATAGCAGCCTCCTTGGCAATTAATTACGTACGTTTATATTATTACCAGAAGAGGCTTGTCTTATCCTAGACTTAAACACATTTTTTAACAAAAACATATATCCTAAAACAAACCTGCGCCAGTTTTAAACAAACCTGCCCCACTTTTGTGATACAATTATTCATATATATTATTTTGGAGGAAACAGCTGTGTATAAAATTATGATAGTTGAGGATGATATTTCACTTAGCAAAAATATGTCCGATGGTTTAATTAAGTGGGGATTTGAGACTTATATTGCCAGGGATTTTGGAAATATATCAGCAGAGTTTGCTGATAATAAACCTAATTTAATAATAATGGATGTAAACCTGCCTCAATATGATGGCTTTTACTGGTGCGGCAGGATAAGAGAGCTTTCCAAAATTCCAATTATATTTGTTTCATCAAGGGATACTAATATGGATATTATAATGGCAGTAAACACAGGAGCCGATGATTATATAACCAAGCCATTTTCCATGGATATTTTAATTGCTAAAATAAATGCCCTATTAAGAAGGACTTATGCATATTCTGATGAAAATATAGATTATTTGGAGTGCGGAGGCGTAATACTGAATTTAGTTGATAAAGCCCTTTTATATAATGAAGAGAAAATTGAACTTACAAAAAATGAATTTAAGGTTATACTTCTTCTTATGAAAAACAGGGGTAAGGCCATATCCAGAGAAAGAATAATGAGAGCCCTTTGGGAAGATGATAATTTCATTAATGACAATACACTGACTGTAAGCATTAACAGGCTAAGAATGAAGCTTAAAGATATGGGGCTTCAGGATTTTATTATGACTAAAAAAGGATTTGGGTATTTTGTATCATGAATATTATAGTTTATATAAAAAATTCAATAATAAAAATCTTATATTTCATTTCAATCTTTACTGTAATAAATCTGATACTCTTAACCAGCAGTGAAATTAATGCATCAATTAATGATATAGCCTATATGGACTTTTTAATCATAGTTATATCATTATTTTTTCTTTTTATATACTATTATAAATTTAAGTCCAGCTTTTGTGATATTTATAAGGCTCTGGAGAATGGGGAAGAAGTAGACAACTACCTGCCGGATGCAAAAACTTATGAGCTGGAACTTATTAAAAACATAGTAAAAGCTAAAAATCATCAGATGGAAGAAAATGCTGGGGAACTTAAAGATTCATTAGATGAAGTAAATGACTATATTACTAAATGGGTTCATGAGATTAAAATCCCCATTGCAGTATGTGAACTGATTTCAGATAAAATTGAGGAAGCTGCAGATTGCAATTCTCTTTCCAAGGTATCTGAAGAGCTTAGAATGGAAATTGAAAGAATTAAGTTTTTAATAAATCAGGTTCTCTATACCAGCAGATCCTCCAGTTACTCAGAAGATTTACAGGTGGAAGAAGTAAGCATAAATAAAGTTATCCGTGAAATGGTAAAACGAAATGCTGCATTTTTTATAGCAAAGGATATAGATCTTCAGCTTAATAATATTGATTATAAGGTGATGACAGATGAGAAATGGGCTTCCTATATTATTGATCAGATAATAAACAACGCCTGCAAGTATGTAAATAGAGAGGGGGAAATATTAATATATGGAGAAGAGGATGAAAAATCAGTCAAAATTAACATAAGAGATAACGGCATGGGTATTTGTGAAAAGGATATAAGGAGGATATTCGATAAAGGCTTTACCGGGGAAAATGGCCGAAAAACATCAAAATCCACAGGTATGGGACTTTATCTTTCTAAAAAGATGGCAAATAAGCTAAGTCATGATATATTTGTTAAATCAGAGCAGGGGAGCTTTACTGAATTTACAATTTGCTACTATAAACTGTCAGATTACTTCTCTGTGACGAAAATGTAATATTAAAATAGAAAATGTAACCTGAATTCGATGGCAGAGGCTTATGGATATGACTAAAATAAAAGTAAATCAAAATTCAGGAGGATAATTATGAGTATTATTATTGAAACAAAGGATTTAAAAAAATTATATGGCTCAAAGGAAAATATATCCGCAGCCTTAAATGGAGTCGATATGCAGGTTGAAAAGGGCGAATTTCTTGGAATAATGGGCCCATCGGGTGCAGGAAAAACTACTCTTTTAAATATCATATCTACAATTGACAAGGAAACCAGCGGAAGCTACCTTTTTGAAGGAAAGGATATGAGTAAGGTTAAAGGCAGGGAGCTGGCTGACTTCAGAAAAAATAAGATAGGGTTTATATTTCAGGACTTTAATTTGCTGGATACCATGACTGTTCAGGATAATATTGCACTGCCTTTAGCACTTGGCAAGGTAAATCATCAGGTAATATTAAATAGAGTTAATGAAATAGCAGGCTTTTTAGGTCTTAAGGATCATTTGAAAAAATATCCTTACCAGTTATCTGGTGGTCAGAAGCAAAGAACAGCAGCTGCAAGAGCCCTTATGACAAACCCCTCTGTAATATTTGCAGATGAACCAACAGGAGCACTTGACTCAAAATCATCAGCAGAGCTTTTATCATGTCTTACCAGTATGAATGAAAAATTCAATACAACAATTATTATGGTAACTCATGATGCCTTTGCTGCCAGCTACTGCAGAAGAATAATGTTTATTAAGGACGGGAAGATTCATGCTAAAATAGATAAAAATAAAGGCAGAAAAGAATTCTTCCAAAGAATAATGGATATGTCAGCATCTATTGGAGGCGAAATAAATGAACTCATTTAGCTTAGCCTTCGGAAATTTTAAAAGAAACGTAAAAACTTATGGATTATATATAGTATCCATGATTTTTTCTGTTCTGGTTTATTATAATTTTATATCTTTAAAATATAACCCGGATTTTCAGAAAGCAAGAGGAGCGGTAGATTATATAAACGGCGTATCTGATGTTGTTTCCTATCTTCTGCTTCTTTTCTTAATATTTTTCATTTGGTTTTCCAGCTCTTTTTTCTTAAATCAAAGGAAAAAGGAAATAGGAATATATGCCTTTATGGGTGTTACCAATTATCAGATAGGATTTATATATGGGCTAGAGGTTATATTTATAGGACTTACAGCTATAATATTTGGGCTGCTGCTGGGAGTTGTATTTTGCAAGCTTTTTTTAATGATGCTGGCAAAAGCTGCCATACTAAATATGAAGATAGGCTTTTTTGTATCTTATAAAGCTTTGCTTCAGACTGCAGTTACCTTTTTTATAATATTTTTTATAAACTCACTGCTGGGATATATAAATATAGTAAGAAGCAAATTAATTGATTTATTTAATGCATCAAAAATGGAAGAACAGCTTCCAAAGGTAAGCTATGTAAAAGGATTGCTTTCTGTTATATTTATAGGTACCGGATATTATTTTGCAACCCATGCTGTGGGAGTCAAATTTCTAAGTTATATACCGCTGGCTGTTTTATTTGTAGTAATGGGAACCTATTGGCTTTTTGAATCTTTCTATTCATTAGTTATGAAAGTTATTATAAATAATAAAAAGATTCTTTATAAGGGAGTAAACCTAGTCAGTATGTCAAATATTGCCTTTAGGGTTAAAAATAATTACAGAGCTTTATCCGCTGTAGCAGTACTGGTGGCAGTTACACTTACTTCTTATGGAACTGTAGCATCTTTAAAATACTTTGTTAATATAAGAGATTCTCTCCAGTTGCCTTATGCCATATCCTATATATCTGATGATAAGGCTGTGAAGAATCAGGTTAAGGATATAGTAAAAAAAGATAATAAAAATATTACCTTAGAGGAAAACACAAAGTTTTGCTTAATAAAAACCAAGATAGATACCGGATTTGGAATGCCTTTAGATGATACTTCTGCTATAAGATATTCTGATTTTTTAAGGATAAGCAGGGACCTTAATTCTAAAAAGCTAAAGGAAATTGAAAAAAATAAGCCGGAATCAGGAGAAATTTTATATCTGGAATCTCCGGCACTTGTTATGAGCCTGGTTAATTATGAGGATGTAAAAACCACCATCGGCAAGAAAGAGTTTATAATAAAAAATACATTTAAAACTCCTCTTTTTGGAGCTGGACTTGCCTATCCATGTATTGTTTTGAATGATAATGATTATAACAGCATAAAATCAGAAGGCAAAGAGTATGAGTTTAATGGAATTAATATTGATAATACTGATAATTTAAAAAGCCTTGCAGGGAAGCTGAAAAAGATAACGCCTATTAAAGACAGCTTATATGCAAATACCAGCAAGGACATTTCTTCCTTTAATATGTTTGGAATAATATATTTCCTTGGAGCTTTTCTGTCCCTGGTATTTGTTATAGCTACAGGAACCATAATATATTTCAAGCTTATAAGCGAGGCCTATTTGGATAAGGAAAAGTACAGCATACTAAAGAAGCTGGGAATGACAAAAAAGGAAGTATACAGAGCATTATCAAAACAGATAAGCATATCTTATGTGCTTCCACTGATAGTGGGCATAATTCACAGCTGCGTTGCCATGTCAGTGCTTAGTGAGAAGATGCACTACAATATTATTATTCCTTCCCTGTACAGCATATTATTGTTCGTTTTGGTATATGGCATATACTTTATAGGGACTGCAAGAAAGTATTTAAAGATAGTAATGTAAAAAATTGAATAATTACATTTAGTATGGTTTTCAGCATAAAAATAATGGATAATTAACATTTTTTTATGCTGAAAAATTAAGTTTTACATTATTCTATTTCTTAGTACAGGTTGTTTATTCCCTGATTTAATATTATAATAAATGTAATAATATACTAAATATAGTTAAATTTTCTCAGGGAAAGGATGGATGCATATGGAAAATTCAAATGAAGAAAAAATTAAATCTTTTGACGGGACAGAGCTTTTTTGTGTCAGGAATCTATTAGACAATCCTAAAGCAGTTATAGTTATAGTTCATGGTCTCTGTGAGCATTTAGGGCGTTATGAATATCTTACTGAAAAGCTAAATGGATTTGGTTATTCAGTATACAGGTTTGACAATAGGGGACACGGCAGGTCCGGCGGAGAGAGAGGATACATTAAAGATTTTCAATATTTCTTTGATGATGCAGATAAAATAGTTGATTTAGCAGTCAGTGAAAATAAAGGAGTACCTGTATTTATGCTTGGCCACAGTATGGGAGGCTTCATTACTGCAGGCTACGGGATGAAATATAGAAATAAGCTAAAAGGACAGATACTATCCGGTGCTGCAGTTACAGAATTACCACTGGTTGATGGAATAAAAAAAGATAATTTCTTTGAAAAAAATCCAATGGCAAAGCTTCCAAATGGACTATCCAGTCTTATATGCAGAGATAAATCAGTAGTTAAGGCCTATGATGATGACCCACTGGTTCTAAAAGAATTTACTGCTAAGCTTATGGGAGAGTTTGGGGTAAGAGGGGCCGCCTGGATATCTGAAAATATAGATAAATATGAATATCCATGTCTTATAATTCACGGTGGAAATGATCAGATTGTAACAAATGAGTGTGCAAAGTGGATGTTTGCCAATGCTAAATCCAGTGATAAGGAAATGAAAATATATGAGGGCTGTTATCACGAGATTTTAAATGAAAAAGATGAAAAGGATACAGTTATTAGCGATATCCATAACTGGATTGAGAATAGAATATAAGAAATTTTGAGCCTCTTTGCAGAATTTATTTCTGACTTAAGGGGCTCTGTATATAGGAGAATTTATGAGAGATAAAGTAGCACAAGTTAATTTAGAATATGGAATGCCAACAGCTGAGATGGCAGTTCAAAATATGAAAAATGCTTTGATATCTTACAAAAGGCAGGATTATAAAGCTGTTATATTAATTCATGGCTATGGCTCTACAGGCGTTGGCGGCAAAATTAAAACTTCGGTACAGAGAAGCCTTGGAGACAGCAGCATGAGAGGAATAGTCAGGATATATGCAGGCGGAGACCAGTGGGTCAGCAGGAAAAAAGAGATGCTGTCATTATGCAAAGATCTGGAGAATTATCAGCATACACTATCAGGTAATCCAGGCATTACTGTAGTTATTTTAAGGTAATTCCAGTTTACTTTTGAAATGCAAAGTTATATACTATTAATCAATTATAACTAATAACTGATATGGCAGCATATGAGTTATTTTTTGGAGGTAGATTTTTTGCAGAAGGTTATTTATGTAGGCATTGGAGGCTTTATCGGAGCGACCCTCAGATATCTGATATCTATGCAGTCATCAAAATTGTTTAATTGCAGTATTCCATTAGGAACCTTGATAGTAAATGTACTAGGTGGATTTTTAATAGGAATGATAATGGAAATTAGTTTATCTACAGATTTAATACCTGGAAATTTGAGACTGTTTCTTACAACAGGAATCATGGGCGGACTTACCACCTTTTCCACCTTTAGCTATGAGACCATTAGTCTTGTCAGTGAAGGCAGCTATTTATTTGGCTTTTTAAATATTTGTCTTAATTTATTTTTAAGCCTGGGTGGTGTTGTTTTAGCAAGGTTTGTATGTAAAACTATTCTTTAGGGAGGTTTTAATATGAAAATAGAAGGCAAAGGAAAGCTTTTAAAGATTTTTATCGGAGAGTCTGACAGGTGGCATGGAGATGCTTTATATCATGTAATTATTAAAAAGGTAAAGGAAATGGGACTCTCCGGAGCGACTACAATAAGAGGAATTGAAGGCTTTGGTGCAAACAGCAGAGTTCATACTTCAAAAATTGAAGTTTTGTCACAGGACCTTCCTATAGTAATTGAAGTAATAGATAAAGAAGAAAAAATTAATGAGCTTATAAAGGTAATCGAACCTATGATTACCGAGGGCCTCATCGTAGTTATGCATGATGTGGAAATTATTAAATATGCAAAATCAAAATAGAAAATAGCGGAAAGAGTTTACTTCCGCTAATATTCAAAACATTAGCTTAATTAGTTCATCAACACTTATATTATAGAAATAATTATCTAAATTAAGCTTTAATAAAGTACTTCTTATATTATCTTCAGTATAAAGTATTCCTATAAGGGCCTTTTCTACATCTGATACATCATATCTTCCGAAAAAGTCGCCAAAGAACTTAGCTTCCTTAATGAAACCTTTTTCTACATTACAGTTAAATTCAATGAGACCCCCGGCATATTTCATTTCATTCCTGAAACTATATTTTGGAGAAGTTCCGAAATTCCATTCATAAGTACTGTATTTCTCATTTTTAAGTTTTTCAATTTTATTTATATCATCAGAAGTAAGCTGGTAGAATTTGCTGTTTCCCATAGAATTCAGAGCATAGTGCATAAGAAATTCAATAAATTCAGTGACTTCCATTTTAAATTTTAAATGGCTGCTTATATTTGTTATTCTGCTTTTTACAGATTTAACAGCTTTGCCTTCAAATTTTTTCTCATTTACCATCAGCGATTTAGAAATATCTGATGCATTTGAAGAAAAAAGAAGGGTACCGTGGTGAAGAACTCTATTTTTATAGCAGTATTGTGCATTTCCTGAAAACTTTTTATCATCAATAGTTAAATCGTTTCTTCCGGTGAATTTTGCATTTATGCATAAACTTTTTAAAACATCTATTATAGGAAGGGTAAAACGCTGAAAATCATTAAAGCTCTCTTTTTTATTGCTGATGAAGGTAAAATTAATATTTCCTAAATCGTGAAATACTGCACCTCCTCCAGATAATCTTCTTACTATGGTTATGTTGTTTTCTTTAACATACTCTCTGTTAATTTCAGACAGGGTATTTTGATTTTTGCCAATTACTACGCAGGGAGAATTTCTCCAAAGCATAAAAAATTCATCATCAAAGTTTTTAAGCAGGTACTCTTCGCAAGCCAGATTAAAATAAGGATTAGTATTTTTATTATATATACATAGCATGATCATTACCTCCATATCATTTAGAATATCATATATTTTTCATGAAAAATACAGGACATAGTTAAATTTTAGATTATTATTGAATTAGTGGGCTTAGGATGATAAAATCAAATCAAATAATATATTGTCATAGGATGATAACGGGAGATGCCATTTATGGCAGCCGAAGAAGAAATATAGATAGTGCTGATATCTATAAAAACTTTCAGGCAAAGGGACCGTTATCTGATGAATCTCTGGAAAGCCTTAGGGCACCGACGGAGCAATACTATTTAGTAGAAAACTCTCAGGTAAAAAAACAGAGGTATAGCGCATTTTATTTCTATGCGTCTATACCTCTTTTTATTTTTTAAAATAATGTAAAAAATTAAATTTATATGAATAAATGGAGGTGTTCAAATGGGGAATGTAAAAAAGACGTCACTTTATGAAAGCCACCTGAAATCCGGTGGAAAAATTGTAGATTTTGCAGGCTATTCTCTTCCAATTCAATACGAAGGGATAATTGAAGAGCATAATGCTGTAAGAAATGCTGCGGGAATATTTGATGTATCCCATATGGGTGAGGTTCAGGTTAAGGGAAAAGATGCTTTAAAATATCTTCAGCATATGGTGACAAACGATTTGGGAAGGCTTACTAAAAATCAGGTGATTTACAGCCTGATGTGTTATGAGGATGGGGGAGTAGTGGATGATCTTCTTATATATAAGGCAGATGATGATTATTTCTTCCTTGTAGTTAATGCCGGCAACAAAGAAAAGGATTATATGTGGCTGCAGGATAATGCTAAGGGTTATGATGTTAGTTTAAATAACGTCTCAGATAGTATAAGCGAGGTCGCTGTTCAGGGACCTAAGGCAGAGGAGATACTCCAGAAACTGACAGATCAGGACTTATCACAAATTAAATTCTTCTGCTTTATGCAGGACATAGATTTAGCCGGAGTAAAGGTAATGATTTCAAGGACCGGATATACAGGAGAAGATGGCTTTGAAATATATGCAGACAATGAAGGAATAAAAAAAATATGGGATGAAATATTAAACAGCGGAAAGGATTCAGGCATAAAACCTACCGGTCTTGGCTGCAGGGATACATTAAGATTTGAAGCAAATCTTCCGCTGTATGGAAATGAGCTTTCTAAGGATATTACACCCTTAGAGGCCGGATATGGTTATTTCGTAAAGCTTACTAAGGATGATTTTATCGGGAAAGATGCTTTGAAAAAACAAAAAGAAGAAGGTTTAAAGAGAAAAATTATAGGCTTTAAAATGGAAGACAGAGGGATACCAAGACATGGCTACTCTGTATTTTCAGGGGATAAGGAAATTGGCTTTGTAACTACCGGATATTATTCACCAACTCTGAAAGAGAGCATAGGACTTGCAATGGTGAATATAGAACATTCAAACCTGGGAGATGAAATAAGCATTCAGGTAAGAAACAAATTTCTTAAGGCTAAAGTTGTAAGCCGAAAATTTCTTGTAAAGAATTATAAAAAATAAATGGAGGAATGTAAAATGAAGATAGTTAACGGTTTATTATATACTGAGGATCATGAGTGGGCAAGAGTTCAGGGAGATTTTGCCTTCATAGGTATTACTGATTTTGCACAACATGCACTGGGAGATATAGTTTTCGTAGATCTTCCTGAAACTGACTCAGAATTTGAAAAGGGAGATTCCTTTGGAGCAGTAGAATCTGTTAAGGCTGCTGAGGATATATATATTCCTCTAAGCGGAACAGTTGTTGAAATTAATGAGGGTATAGCAGATGACCCTTCTCTTGTAAATAAGGAGCCTTATGAAAGCTGGTTTGTTAAAATAAAGCTTAATGA
>JBAXYJ010000064.1:0-12633 GCA_041670885.1 Clostridiaceae bacterium | reverse complement strand
TGAACAAAAATTGTAATTAATATTTCTTCTGTGATAGATTTATATATAAAACAAAGAGATACTCAACGTGCCGAAGGTGTTGCTTATCTCTTTATTTTTTAACAAGATTATGGATTAAAATCAAATGGCTTTATGAGATAACAACACCAAAAATGAACATGATTAAAAGCAAGTATTTATCAATGATAGAGACTACCAAAAACAATGGTTGAGCAGCATATCGGAAACCAATCAATTTACAAAATATACTATTTAACACAAAATTTATAATTTATTCTTGAATTTACTAGTTTTATTTGCTATAATAAATAGAAAGAATATTAAGACTATTTGAATATTCAGAAATAATAAAAAATTTACCAATCAATGCATAATTCTCCCATCCTCTTAGGTGAGAGATGGATAATTATTTTCTTAGGTTCAACCTTAAGTAGATAAAAATTGATACATAATATTATGCCTATTCTAATATTATAAGAAAGAAAGGAGCTTTATCATACAGAATATAAATGAGCTTGAAGACGTTTCCAGAATAATTGAAAAACACAATAAATCAAAAGAGAAATTGATTACTATTCTATTAGAAGTGCAGTAAAACTCTAAACAGCACTATATCAGTGAAGAAAGTGCAACATTAATTGCAAATCAGTTTGGTCTTCATATCAGTAAAATTTATGATGTTATGACCTTCTACGCAATGTTAAATTCAAAGCCAATGGGGAAGCATATTATTCAGGTATGCAAAAGTACAACATACCATGTAAATAAGTCAAAAGAAATAGTTAAAATTTTTGAGCAGCGGCTGGGAATTAAAATCGGTAAAACTACAAAAGACGGAATTTTTACACTGATCCTTACTAACTGTATAGAAGCTTGTAATATCAGTCCTTCAGCAAAAATAGACGAAGAGGTGTTTGGAAATCTAAGTCGTGAAAAAATTGGGAATTTGATTAAAATACAGGGGAAAAGAATTATGTTAAAAACAGTAAATTTAATTTCCTGTAATATTGGTAAAATAGTACCGGATTTAGTATAAGATTATACAAAAGCTAGCGGATTTGAAGGCTTGAAAAAAGCAATAACAATGGACAGCCTCCAGCTTATTGATGAAGTTAAAAAGTCCAAGCTTATGGGTAGAGGCGGGCCAGGATATTCGACAGGAGTAAAACTTGAACAAGCTTATGAGATAAAGAATTTCCCAAAATATAATATACAAGCTATGGTACAGAATTCAGCAGCGGAACAAAATTAATCTGTTTGTCAGGTAATATAGCAAACCCCGGTTTATATGAGGTTCCTTTTGAAATTACATTCGGAGAAATTATATATGACATAGGTGGTGGAGTTCCAAATGGCAGGAACCATTAAGTACCACTTCACGTCATCTGCTTCATACAACGTATAAAGCAAAATAAAATATAACCAATGATATTAACCTCCCCTATGGATAATATTTTTTGCTTTAATTTTTTCATATTGGAGGAAAATATAAAACCTAACATTAAAAGTTAGGTAATCTATCAATAATATATTATAAATGGAGGTAAAAAGTATGTGGGAAAGCAAAATGGACATCAATGAAGTTAGGGAAATCAGAGCAAAAACTATCACTTATCTGGGAGTAGGAGCTATAAAGAAAATATCCGATATAGCTGCTGAGCTCAAAAAAACAGGGGTTAACAAGTTAATTGTAATGACCGGTAAAGGCGCTTACAAGAGAACTGGTGCTTGGGATTATGTTGAAGCTGCTTTAAAAGCAAATGGTATAGAATATGTACTTTATAATAAAGTAACTCCAAACCCAACTGATGCTGAAGTTGATGAAGCTGTTAAGATAGCAAAAGACTTTGGTGCACAGGCTGTTATACCAATAGGCGGCGGAAGTTCAATAGATGCCGGTAAGGCTGTTGCAGTATTATTAAAGTATCCTGGAAAACCTGCAGAAGAACTTATGGAAGGCAAATTTCCTGCTGAAAATGCAGTGCCAATCATAGCTATCAATTTAACTCATGGTACTGGTTCAGAATCAGATAGATTTGCTGTTGTAACTATAACAAAGAAACAGTACAAACCATGTATAGTTGCTGATTGTATTTATCCTAAATATGCAATAGATGACCCGGCTCTTATGGCTATGCTTCCTGTTAATCAAACCTGCTTTGTATCAGTAGATGCTGTTAACCATGTTTTAGAGGCTGCTACAAGCAAAATAGCATCCCCTTATACTGTTATGTTAGCTAAAGAAACAATCAGACTTGTTGGAAGATATCTTCCACAGGCAATGGCTCACCCTCAGGATTTAACAGCAAGATATTATCTGGCTTATGCAGCACTTATTGCTGGAATATGCTTTGATAATGGTTTACTTCATTTCACTCATGCACTTGAGCATCCACTAAGTGCTATTAAGCCGGAAGTAGTTCATGGTCAAGGACTTGGAATTTTGCTGCCGGCAGTAATAAAACAGATTTATCCGGCTGTTCCTGAAGTAGTAGCAGATATATTCTCATCAGTTGTTCCCGGACTTAAAGGAGAACCTCAAGAAGCTGAAGTTGCCGGAGATCGTATTGAAGCCTGGTTAAAGACTGTTGGAATTACAGTTAAACTTACAGACCTGGGATTCAGCGAGAAAGACTTAGACAGACTTGTTGACTTAGCATTCACTACTCCAAGCTTAGGAGTACTTCTTTCAGTAGCTCCAATCGAAGCTACTAGAGAAAATGTAAGACAGATATTTGCAGATTCACTATAACTCGTATTTTATACAAAAGGGTATATATTAATACCTATGGCTCCGGCAAAAACTGCTGGAGTCATTTTATTGCTGAAAAATAAGAAGGAATGATGTATACTAGAAGTGAATTCGTTTAGCTAAAGATAAACATGGAAACTTCAGATAGGGATTCTGCCCCTCCTGAAGCAGAATTAAAGGCGCGCTAACTTATAGAAGTGGATGTCTTATAAGTTAGATAAAAAGTATGTAAGGAGGATATGACTATAATGGATAAGTCCAATATGGAATCAGGGCAAGTTCATACTCATTTATCATCTGATGGAAAAGAATATACACATAGCCACAATGAAGAACATAAACATATCCATCAAAACACAAAAGCTGTAATAAACCGTTTATCCCGTGCCAGCGGGCATCTGGAATCGGTAAAACGAATGGTAGAAGATGGCAAGGATTGCAGTGAGGTATTGATTCAATTGTCAGCGGTCATATCTGCTCTTAATAATACAGGTAAGGTAATCTTAAAGGATCACATGGCGCATTGCATTGTGGACGCTGTAGAATCAGGTGATAAAAAAGCAATTGAAAACCTGAATAAAGCAATTGACAGCTTTATTAAATAGTCTTGAAGATGATTTAGATATAATAACGGGCAGTATAAATATTCATCAGTATATCCCCATCCGGGGCATATGATATGATAGAACATATAATTATTTGAATGTGGTAATTTGCCGGAACAACTGTAAAATGTACTTTTCTAATATTATGAATATATTGTATATATTATATCCCCCGCATAGGCTTGTGCCATAAAAAAAACACTTTATAATTAAGTACAATATAAAATTTATTTGTGAAAGGTTGGTCTGAAAATGCATATTCCAGATAATTATTTGAGTCCATCAACCTGTGCGGTTATGGGGGCTGCAATGGTTCCCGTATGGGCGAAAGCAGTAAAAAAGGTGAAAAATGAAATACCAAAAGCTAAAATACCATTACTTGGTGTTGGTGCAGCTTTTTCATTCTTATTAATGATGTTTAACGTACCTCTTCCCGGAGGGACAACAGGTCATGCAGTGGGAGGAACCCTGCTTGCAATTCTGTTAGGACCTTATGCAGCCTGTATTAGTGTTACTGTAGCTCTTATGATTCAAGCACTGTTATTTGGTGATGGTGGTATATTGGCATTTGGTGCAAATTGTTTTAATATGGCATTTATATTACCTTTTATTGGATATTTTGTTTACAAGTTTATTAAAGATAGGGTAAAAACAGAAAAAGGTGAATATGTTGGGATGGCATTGGGTTCTTATGCAGGCATAAATGTAGCAGCTTTATGTGCAGGAATAGAATTTGGTATACAGCCATTACTATTTAAGAATGCGATGGGACAGCCATTATACTGCCCATATTCTCTGTCAGTATCTATACCGGCAATGACAATACCACATCTTCTTGTGGCTGGTGTTGTTGAAGCGGTATTTACAGTCGCTATTGTTGCCTATATCAAAAAGGTATCACCGGGTACAATTTATGAAGGAGCAAAACAAAAAACCAAAGCCATATATGGTTTGATTGCAGCCTTGATTTGCTTAACTCCACTGGGACTTCTTGCAACAGGTACAGCTTGGGGCGAATGGGGAGCAGATGAAATAAATGGGGTCGTATCCGGTGGTAAGGCACTTGGATTTGTACCAAAAGGAATGTTGAGCGGGTTTAGCTTTCAGGCTGTTATGCCTGATTATGCCGTTAGTGGATTACCCGATATTGCAGGGTACATACTGTCTGCAGTAGCAGGGGCAGCAATATTAGTAATTTTATTTAAAATTATCAGTAGTTTGAAGAAAGATAAGGTTGGAAGTAATATTGGATAATTGTAGAGATGAACTGTTAGATATGCCAGAATGGTTATTAAAAGACAAGAAATATATTCCTCAATCTGACAAGGATACTTTTATTAATAAAAGTATCCTGTCTTTACTGAAGGTTATTTCAAGAATAAGGACACAAGACTCAGGTAAAATCGCAAAATATAAGGTAAATGCAACTCTCAATGTGGCATTTACTTTTATACTTTTGATATTGATTTCAATTTCCAGAAGCTTTCTGTTTGTAATTATTATAAATGTATATTTACTTGTGGTTTTAAGTACTATGGAAGCAGATAATATAGTTAAAATACTAAGAGTAAGCTTTATTATGGCTTTCTTCACATTTGTATTTATGCTGCCAGCTGTATTTTGGGGCAATAGCTTCAGCTGCGTTATGATAACTTCTAAAGTTTTTACAACAATCACAGCGGTTAACATTCTTTCTCATTCTACAAGATGGAGCTATATTACAAGTGCATTTAGAAGGTTTTTTGTGCCGGACATTTTTATACTTGTCCTTGATATAACAATTAAATATATTGTTATGCTTGGTGATTTTACATTAAACATGTTATATGCACTAAAGTTAAGGTCAGTTGGGAAAAATAGAAGTAAATATGCATCACTTTCAGGCATTGCAGGGACCATGTTTATTAAGTCAAAGGAAATGGCTGAAGATATGTATAATGCTATGGAATGCAGAGGATTCACCGGTGAATATCATGTTTACAGCAAGTCAAAATTTACTATTGCAGACTTTGCATATATAATAATTAATGTGGCAATAATATTTATATTTTGGTATTTTGAAAGGATTTAAGATGATTGAAATAAACAATGTCTGTTATTCATATTCCGGCGTAAACGCTTTAAATAATATTAATCTGCATATAGAAAAAGGTGAAGCTGTAGCATTGATGGGACCTAACGGCAGCGGCAAATCAACACTTCTGAAATTGATAAATGGTATTATTTCGCCTGACAGCGGAGTTTACAAGTTCAATAATGAAGTAATAACTCATAAAAAACTTCAAGATAACAAATTTGCAAAGTCTCTTCACCAGAAGATTGGTTTTGTATTTCAAAATTCAGATACTCAGCTATTCTGTTCTGATGTTTATGATGAGATTGCATTTGGACCAAGACAGATGGGAATAGATGAAATTGACGTAGATAAAAGGGTGAATGATTGTCTCGATTTATTAAATATACAGGATTTTAGAAACAGAACTCCCTATCATTTAAGCGGAGGTGAAAAACGTAAGGTAGCCATTGCCTGCGTATTGTCTCTTAATCCGGAAGTCTTTGTATTAGATGAGCCTATGAATGGACTTGATCCAAGAACACAGAGGTGGCTTGTAGAGTTTTTGGTCAAATTAAATAAGGCCGGTAAAACATTAATTACATCGACACATAATCTTGAACTTGTACAGGAGATTTCAAGCAGATCAATTCTTTTTGATGAAACTCATACCATAGCTGCGGATATGCCTACTGAAAAGCTATTGGAGGATATTGAATTACTGGAAAAAGTCAATCTTGTGGATAAATATTATCACAGTCATGAAGGTAAGACTCATAGACATTTTCATGACCATAATTTTTAATGAGATATAAAGCCCTTAACCGTTAAAGAAGGTTAAGGACTTATTTTTACCTAAAAATGTGAAAATTTATATAATGACAAAATTTACCTGATATTAATCTTTATAAAAGAGGTTTAGTGCAGATTATATGGTAAGATATTTACAAAGATATTTATTTTCTATATGATAGAATTAATACTTTAAAAATTAACATTATCATATATTCAAGGAGTGATAGACTTACATGATATCAATAATAAGTACGGATGTTCTTGCAATCATTGCACTTTGTTTTACAATAGGTTTGGCTAAGCGGAATGCTGCTGTTAATAATAAAAAAAATAGTATTTACATATTAGCATCAGTGGCTACAATTATTTTATTGATTTTAGAGATAGCAACTATTTTAATGGAACTTTCAAGTAACAATAAGCTGTTGATACCTTACCGCATAGCTAACGTATTAGGATTTTCTTTGAGCCCCTTAGTCCCTTATATTCTTTTATTTTTTAACAGCAATAGGGGAAGAAAATATATTTTGCGTAATTACCTTTTAAGATTACCTTTATATATTAATTTTTTTATTTGCATTATAAGCTATAAAACAGGCTTCATATTTTTCGTTGATGCACAAAATCAATATACTCGAGGGGAATTATTTTTACTGCCCACTATAATTGGTATGCTTTATTATGTGCTGTTTGTAATAGCTGCAATTAAAAATGGTGCAAAGTACGAACTGGAAGATAAAAAAGTTTTAATTCCTATTCTTTTTATACCTGTTCTGGGAACCATTCTTCAAATTTTATTTGAAGATTTAATACTAATTTGGAGCTGTAGCTCCATATCACTTCTGCTGTATTATATATTTTTGCTTGAAGTACAATTTAAATACGATGTCCTTGCCAAAATTAAAAATCGTGCAGCATTTGAAAAGAAAATGGAGCAATATGATAAAAGTGATAAAAATGCAGCAATTGTCATGCTTGATTTAAATAACTTAAAGAGAACTAATGATAAGCACGGACATAAAGCCGGAGATGATTTGATTTTCAATGCCGCAAAAGCTATAGAGGAAAGCTTTATGGGAATAGGCACTGCATATAGGATTGGCGGTGATGAATTTTGTGTTATCTGCACAGAGATGCCAAAGGAATCAGTAGATAGTGCTCTATCTAAATTAGACAGCTTATTAATTGAAGTAAATCAAAATAGACACATTAAAATTATACTTGCTTACGGGTATGCTTTCTATAATAAAGATGAAAGTGAAAGTATATATTCTGCATTTGCCAAAGCAGATAAAGCTATGTATATTCACAAAGCAAAATTAAAGGGAGTATATGGCAGAAGACAGGGCGATTAGTAAAGTAATATGTATAGTAATAAGCGACAGCTTACTTACCGTACATCAGGGTTCAAATACCTCTCTTTGCAAATCAATGGCTCCGGCAATTACCGGAGTCTTTTTATTCTAAAAAATCTGAAAAAATATTGACAAAAGGTAACTGGTTACATATAATATAAAAGTAACCAGTTACCTTTATTATATAAGTAAATTTTTAAGGAGATTGATTAGTTATGAATTACCGGGAGAGTTTGAATATGCAGGCTTATATATATGGAGGAATATTTGCTTTATCCAATAAGCTGCAGCTACTTGGAGACAAGTTTGATCCCAATATTTCTACAAAACAATGGTTTTTAATAGCAGTTATAGCTGGCTTTAAAAATGAAATACCAACCATTTCAATGACAGCTGGAAGAGTAGGAAGCTCAAGGCAGAATGTTAAAAAGATGGCGTTAATACTGGAGAAAAAAGGGTTATTAACCATAATCAGAGACAAAGAGGACAGCAGAATACAAAGATTGGAATTAACAAAGTACTGTATAGATTATTTTAAACAAAGACACGAAAAAGAAGAAAGGTACATGGAGAGCTTATTTATCAATTTTGATGAAGCATTGCTGACAGGTCTTTTTAGAGGGATTAAGAAATTGGAGGAAAATATTATTGAAATGGAGAGTCAAAATGAAGAGGAGGAGTAAGAAAAGAATGTGGGTTGTTTTAGGTGTAATAGGTTTAATAATATCAATAATGATCATTTATTTTAATGTGCCTTATTCAAGATTAAAAGGAAACTTCAAAGATTACTTAGCCCAAAGTGAAAAGTATACTGATGCAAATAAAAAAACAAGTAAATATACATTTAATGATTTACCCGGCTGCATGCAGAAATTTTATAAGCTTACAGGGTTAATGGATAAGGCTTCAAGTAAACATGTAAGTTTTGAATTTAAGAATGCTGATTTTGTTAATGCAGAGATGAAGAAAACATTGAAAATAGATTATCAAGAGCATATTTTTGCAGATGTTCCGGCCAGGTTTGCTTTTATAGATTCATCCTTGTTTGGGATACCATTTCAAGGCCTGGACTCATTTATTGAGGGCAGAGGCGGGATGAAGGGGGTAGTTGCTAAAAATATTACTTTGTTTAATCAGCGGGGAAAACACATGGATAAGGCAGCACTGGTAACGTGGCTTTCAGAAATTATTTTTATGCCATCGGAGTTATTAAATGGGCAAATTGAAATCAAAGAACTGGACAAAAATTCAGTAGCAGTATCAATTGAATATGATAACCTTACTGCAGAAGGAATTTATAAATTTAAAGATAATGGAGAGCTTGCTGAATTTACAACCAATGACAGGGCAATGATTTATAATGATGGAAGAATTGAATATAAAAAATGGTCTGCACTATATGAAGAGTATACGAAAAAAGGGGAGCTGCTGTTGCCTGATAGATTAAAGGCTGAGTGGCATCTTGATAATAATGATTTAATATATTTTGACGGCAGTAATGTAGAATATAAATTTTATTAATCAGGATACAGGGCATCCAGAATTAAAGGAAATGTAATAAAGCCAGATAAAAATGAAGCAAAAGATCTGAACCATAATGGTTTAGTACTTTTGCTTTTTTATCTTTTTTGATATACTATTTTTAGATTATTTTTATACTAAAACAGGTGAAATTTATGAAACTTGTATCGAATTCATTAGCAGATTACTTAAAATCCAGTAAATATATAGATTGGATAAATCCCAATATTTTAAGCATGGCGAATTATCTCATTAAAGAAAATAATAATGAAATAGAAACGGTGAAGACCATGTATCACTATGTCCGCGACGAAATTAAACATTCATGGGATATACAGGACAAAAGAGTAACTGCAAAAGCATCAGATGTTTTATGTGAAAAAGTAGGAATATGCTGGGCGAAATCAAATCTGTTGGCTTCTTTATTGCGCGCAAAAGGAATTCCGGCAGGGATTTGTTATCAAAGATTAACACTGGGCAATACTCCCGATACAGGTTATTGTATCCATGCACTGAATGCTGTTTACATGCAGACTTTAGATAAATGGATACGAATTGATGCAAGGGGCAACAAAGAAGGCATTAATGCAGAAATGTTTTTGGACAAAGAACAATTAGCGTTTATAATAAGACCAGAGTACGATGAAATAGATTATCAGGAAATCTATGCTGAACCAATACCGGCCACCATGGAAATATTAGAAAAAAGTACGGATGCACTATATATGTATCTGCATTCTCTGCCGGAAAGCTTATAAGCATAATACTAAGCATAACATTGGCATCTATATTTACCTGGCTGCCGTATATAAATCACTTCGGTAATCTATCGGAGTTTATATAAAATAAAAAAGATAAATGAGGGAATAGACTAATGATGAATTATAAATTATGTGTATGCGATATGGACGGGACACTTTTAAATTCAGAAGGTAAAATATCAAAGGATAATGAGACTGCATTAAAAAAGCTGCAGCAGATGGGACTTGAAGTAGTCATAGCAACAGGCAGAGTTGACCTGATGGTGAAGTCTTTTATAAAGCAGCTGGAATTAACAGGACATGTTATATCCTGTAATGGAGGCCTTATCAGAAATATAGAAACCGGTGAAATACTCTATTCAAAGGTGATGGAAAAGGCTGCTGTAAAAGAAATCATAACCTATTGCATGGGTTATAGTATTGATTTCATGATTTATACCTCCGATATGGTATATTCTAATAAAGGTAATCCAAGAATCCAAAAATTTGAAGACCTTAATAAACTCCTGTCAGCTGATTTACAGCTGCCTATAAAATGCGCAGATAAATCAGTAATTGAAAATATTAATGATATTAAAGTTTTAAAAGTTTTATTGATTTGTCATAATGATGAAGAAACTGAATTAGTTCAAAAGTATTTTTCAAAATATGATACTCTTACAGCTGTAAGTTCAGCCAGAGGGCTTCTTGATGTAATGGCCTCAGATACTTCTAAAGGTAAAGCTCTTAAAATATTATCAGAAAAAATAGGGGCAGATCTAAGCAAAGCAATTGCATTTGGAGATAACTATAATGATATAGAGATGCTGAAATGTGTTGGAACGCCTATAGCTATGGAAAATTCCGTAGAGGATGTTAAGTCATGCGCTAAGTATATAACTAAGTCCAATAATGAATCCGGTGTAGCTTATGCAATAAATAAATATATATTAGGGGAATAGTTTAAATAGGAGTTAATGCAGAATTGTATGTCCCAGAACATTTGGTAAAGTGGGGAATAGATAATCTTTTTAATACTAATGCAATAAAGCCATCATTTAGGTATTAAATCTAAATGATGGCTTTTTAGTAATTAACTAAAAAGTAAGAAAGTTTCACAAAGGTTTTCTATATCCTGCAAAACGATACTAAAATTTATATAAAAAAATAGCGGCAGGAAAAATCTTGCCGTTTATTTTCTCAGTCATCAAGCTTAAAAATTTCCTCAACAGGCCTTCTCAATAGTATGGCAAGTTTCATTGCCAGCTCCAGTGTTGGATTATATTTATTATTTTCGATTGCATTAATCGTTTGGCGGGTAACCCCTAATTCTTTAGCCATATCTTCCTGGCGGAGTCCAAGCTGCTTGCGCAGCTCTTTAATTTTATTTCTCATCTTTTCCCCATTTCCACTTAAGAAATTGGCTTATTCCGATGTAAATTAGGTTTTGGCTAGTAAGCAAAATAAATGCTGGGTTGTTAAAAACACCTTGTTGAAGATAGTCGTATACCATCCATACAAATAAGAATATGACGGTGTAAGACCAAGCCCATTTAATGGACTTTAGACTAATGACCATTTCCATTTCATCCATTTTTTTCATTGATAATCCTCCTTTATTTTAAAATAATTTACCAATAACTAATAATGCTGCAGTACAAATTACACTGATAAACAAAAACTTTTTCATAGGCGCCTCCTTTTAAAATGTAAAATACTTTTTACATTTTCAGTATAACATTACAAACTATAATGTCAAGAACTTTTGACATTATTTCTGAAAAGTTACGTTTGCTGCTTGATAACAGGTGGCATATTATGGTACAATAATATTGAATAAAAATTCAATGAAAAAAATTTCAATCATGCTGGAGGTAGTTATGTCAATGCGGGAAGAGCAGAAGGAAAATCGTCGCAGGTCAATTTTACTGGCAGGACTTGATTTGTTTGTACGGAAAGGTTATGCGGCTACAAAAACAAGCGATATTGCAAAAGAAGTTAATATGAGCGCAGGTCTTATGTTTCATTATTTTGAATCGAAGGAAAAGCTTTATGAGGAGCTTGTCAGTATAGGTTTAAAGGGGACACAAATGTCTATGCAGCAAAATATTGATGATCCAATTGCATTTTTTCAGCAGTCTGTCAGCAGTATATTTAAGAGTATTAAGCAGCAGCCCTGGACAGCTAAAATGTTTATTCTCATGGCACAGGCGCTTCGAAGTGAAGGTACACCTGAGACTGTTCACAGAATAGCTATGCAGGTTAATAATATAGAAAAATCAATAAAAGTCATTGAAAATGGGCAAAGACAAGGATCAATTCGAGATGGAGATCCTTATGCACTGTCAAACGCATTTTGGTGCAGTGTGCAGGGCATTGCAGAACAGCTTGCGCTGCACCCCGAAATACCTTGCCCGGAAACAGAATGGATTATTGATATAATAAAAAGCAAAGGAGAATTATGATGAAAAAAATTCTTATTATCGGCGGCGGAATTTCCGGAATTTCCGCAGGAATTTATGCACAAAAAGCAGGCTTTGAAAGTGTAATTTATGAGAAAAACAAAGTGGCAGGCGGTCAGTGTATGGGCTGGAACAGAAGAGGACATCACATTGATAATTGTATGCACTGGCTTACAGGTACTAAAGAAGGGACAGGGCTCAGAAAGTTGTGGGAAGATTTAGGCGCCCTTGGAGATAAAGTTAATTTTGTAAAAACAGAAAAATTTTATTCATCTGAGTTAGACGGAAAACAAGTAACGCTTTGGAGAGACTTGCTTCGTACAGAAAAAGAACTTTTAGAAATTTCGCCG
>JBAXYJ010000063.1:0-12644 GCA_041670885.1 Clostridiaceae bacterium | reverse complement strand
TTCATAGGATGAACGCCATTTTCTGTTTTTGACAGATCAAACATATATTTTGCTCCGGTTATTACCGGGTTATTACTGTTTCCAAACCCATATTTAAGTCCCATGAGTAAAAATGACAAGCCTTCTACTGAGAATATTGCAGTGAGTACTGATATCAATATTGTTATATACTTAGCAAACAAAATTTTTCCTCTTGATACCGGCTGAATAAGAAGAAATTTCATGGTTGCCGGAGTATATTCTCCTGATACCATATCTGATGAAAATACTGCAATTCCCGCTGCCAGGAATATGGCTCCAAGTATCATTACCAGGACTTTAATATAATCAAATCCATTTAATTTTTCCTGATCCTTAGGGCTTATCCCCAGCTCCAGCTGTTTTTGAAGTCTTTCCTTTTCAAGCTGAAGGCTCTTCTTATCATCTTCATTTGTGGCTTTTGATATTGAATCATCAATATTTTTTATCTGGCTGTTTAAATCTTCTTTATAATCATAGGGCTTATCCTTGTTTGCCTTTAATTTTGTAATCTGCTCTTCAGTCTGTGTTATATTCTCCTCTATGCTTTTCTTTTCTTCTTCAGTAATGCCGGATCTAGTTAAGTCATTTTTCATATAGCTTACAGACTCTTCCATATTCTGAATCTGATATTCACTGCTTTGATATTTTAGATTATTTTCATTGTTTTTATATGATCCATAACATACCAGTCCTACTAATGCTATGAAGCATACTAATACTACCAAGGTTTTTGGTCTTCTGACCAGCTTTCTCATTTCATTATAAATTAATTTAAACACTATCTTTTGCCTCCTTCAACAAGTTCTAAATATCTATCCTCTAAATCCTTTTGTTTTTTGTAAGCTTCCTCTATAGGAATTTTCTCCTCAGAGAGCTTAAATATCATATCTGAAATATTTTCGCTGTCTATATCAAGAATAAATTTCCCATCTCTATAAATTATATTTTGAACATACTCCAGCTTGTTTAATACCTTTCTTGCCTTTTCATCATCAAAGGTTGAAAGTATATAAACTTCCTTATTTGCCTTCTTGTCTCCATTTAAATATTCCTCAGACTGTATAACACCGCCGTTTATAAAAGCAACCTTGTCGCAGACCTGTTCAATTTCACTCAATATATGAGATGATATAAATACCGCTGTTCCTGTTCCTTTTGCTGCCTTTCTTACTATCTCTCTAAAGTCCATTATTCCTGTTGGGTCAAGTCCGTTTGTTGGTTCATCTAATATCAAAAGCTTTGGCTTTGATATAAGGGAAGCTGCCAGGCCAAGCCTTTGTTTCATTCCAAGAGAATACTTTTTAACCTTATCGTTAATTCTTTCCTTAAGTTCTACTAGATCAACTATCTGCTGAACATATTCCTTATCAATATTTCTTATTCTTGCTATCTGCATCAGGTTTTCCCATCCGCTTAAATATTTATAAAGCTCCGGATTTTCTACAACTGCTCCTACATAAGAAAGTGCCTTTTCTCTTTCCATATGAATGTCATGTCCCATTATTTTAATTTCCCCTGAATTTTGAGAAATTAAGCCAACCAGCATTCTGATGGTTGTAGTTTTACCAGCTCCATTTGGACCTATAAATCCAAATACTTCGCCCTCCTCTACTGAAAATGTAATTCCCTTTATTATTTCTCTTTTTCCAAGTCGTTTCTTTACATCTTTTACTTCTAACGTCTTCATTTTATATCCCCTTTCTTAAGACTTACTAAGTTTGATAATTTTATTGGTAATAAAATAAGTGAATATTCCTACACCTATGAAACATAAAGCAGAATAAAATATGGTGTAGTTTACATATTGCTGTACCAGACTTATATCAATTTCATATAAACCAAACACACCTGTCAAATTTGCCTCTAATACAGCTGCTGCCAGAAGCCCGGTACAAAAGCTGATTCCAATTTTTAAAATAATATCTCCCAGGCTGTATATTGAAATATATCCGCATCTTTCAAAGGGAAGTATTTTAAAGCTTATTATCAGCGGATAAATTAAAAGTGAAATACATGCAATAAGAATTATCACCCTGATTCCATAACTTAATTGATATTGATAATCTGTTCCATATGCTATAGGTGATATATAATAAGCAATACTTGTTATCTTATTGTATATACTTGTAAGAAAATCATAATTTCCAAGTCTCATTTTTATGAAGAATATTGTCCTGAATACTTCCTCTAATAAAGCTGAAAGTCCAAGAGGCAGGATTAAAAATATTCCTGAAAAAATTCCTCCCAAAATGTTTTTCCCGCATAGAGTCTGAATTAACATAGTAAAAGTTACTATAAATACATAAATAAGCAGATTTATAAAGTAAAATTCATATAAAAAGCCATAACTTAAATAGCAGGATAACAGAGTCTGATTGTTTTTAAATGCAATTAATACAGCAATAAAGGATATAGTAAATGAAATAACTGTAATTATTACTGTTACTACATATTTAGTAATTATTACTTCTTCCCTCTTATAGGGAAGTGCAGCTATCAGCTCATACTTCTTGTTAACAAAATCATTTCCTACCATGATACTGGCGAATAATATAATTGATATTATAAACAGAAGCTGACTTGTATCTGTATTTCTAAACAGTAAATTAAAGGCATATTCATAGCTGTCATAATTGAAATTCCCTTTCTTTACCGCATCTTTTATAATACGAATATCATTCATAAACGACAGATTAAAAAGGTACAACAGCTCTCCTGTAAGAATAAATAAAAACCATTTTGCCATCTTAAATTCTTTATAGAATATTCCCTTGCTGAAATATTTCATCACATCACCCCCGTTCCCTTTTCAATACAGCACATAAATATATCCTCTAATGTGAGATTTATTTCCTGATAAAATACCATTCCTTCTTTTTCTAATTTACTTATAAGCTGATTATTGAAATCTTTAGTCAAAACTGTGTATACTCTTCCTATCCTCTCTACAGACCTGAACTCTTTCATTTCTTCAATTTTTAGCTTTGGCTCTTCATTAAATGCTATCTGAATTTTCTTCATGGAGGTTTTCATATTCTCCAAGGAATCTCTGTACTTTATTTCACCCTCATTCATTATGGCTACAGTATCACAGATTCTCTCCAGCTCACCTAAGTTATGAGATGATATTAATATGGTGGTTTTTCTCTCTGCTACCTCATCTAAAAGTATCTGAATCAGGTTTTTTCTGGCTATCGGGTCTAGTCCTGAGGTAGGCTCATCCATAACAAGAATTTTAGGTCTTATGCTTAAATTAAGCATTAATGAAAGCCTCATTTTCATTCCTTTAGATAGCCTTCCGATAGATCTGTCATCCGGCAGCTTAAATATTCTGTTTAGTTCATTAAATCTATCCATATCAAAGTTTTTATATGTCATTTTGTAAAGCTTTATCATTTCATCAATCTTAAATGTATTAAAATACCTGTTTTCATCTGCCACATACCCAATCAGAGCTTTTGCCTCCGGGTTATTTTTGATATTTTTACCGCCTATTTTTATCTCACCTGAGTCCAGTTTATATATATCTAAAATACATTTAATAAGTGTGGTTTTTCCTGCACCGTTTGGGCCTATAAGACCAAATATACTTCCTTCTTCTACTTCTAGATTTACACCGTTTAAAGCCTTTTTATATTGATATGCTTTGTTTGCATTTATCACACTAATCAAATTATCACCTCTTTTCATCATTTTCTTTGCCTTCATCAAAGTAATAGCTGCTTTCCATTAAATTTATTATATCTTCCTTTGATAATCCCAAATAATGGGCCTCAATTATTATCTTCTTCAGATTATCTTTAAGAGCGTTCATCCTCTCTTCCTCCATTCTGGGCTGGTAAAGGGCTGATACATAGGTCCCTCTTCCCCGCAGCGTTTCTATAACATTTTGCCTCTCCAGCTCCATATAGGCTCTGCTTACCGTATTTGGGTTCGCAGTGATAAGGGCAGACAATTCTCTAACAGAAGGAAGCTTATCGCCCGGTTTCAATATTCCTTTTAGAATATTTTCTTTCATTCCATCGATTATTTGCTGATATATTGGCGTAGAGCTTCTGCTATCGATATTAATCAAACTTCCACCTCCTACTGTGTGTATTCATTGTACTAAGTGTATTAGTTTGTTTAGTACACTTATAATATATTACTGTTGGCTTTATTTGTCAATAGGCAAATAAAAAAATTTTTAGAAGATAAAAAAAACTGCCCATCTTTTCAAAACAGGCAGCTGTATCATATAAGGTTATTATGCAATTTCTTTAAATAATAAATTTAAAGAATATCAAAAATATTACACCTGGAATCCCAAAAAAACCGGCAATTAAAGCTGTATATATGTTAATTCCAATAGAAAAATTGAAAAACCCCCCAATGAAATTAACAATAAAAAGTAAAACTGCTCCAAGAATCCCGTTAAGTACAAGCTTCCCTAAAATCTTAAGAGGAAAAGCTAAAAACTTTCCTATTAAAAATAAAACAGCTATTGCTATTATAAAGGTTAATATAACTTCTGGACCCATAATAATCCCCTCCTGAAATAATTATATTCTAATTATAACAGTATATGAAGAAATTTCACGCCCAATTTTCAATTCCTTTTTCCTTTGCCAGCTTAATAAGATACTCATACTTGCACCTTACAGCATTTTCATTATAAATAGCATAGTCTAAAAGCTTTGGTTCTTTAACATAATTAATATACTCAGAAGCATACCTGATTTCTTCTGCTGCATTTTTTATGGCCAGCAGGATTTCTTCTCTTTCTATTATCTCTTCTTTAGTCATCTTTACTTTTTTACTAAATAAATTCATTAGATTCATAAAAAAACCTCCCATTTTGAATCATTTAAATTGTTGACACAAAATGGGATTTTTATACATTTATCTTAAATTTCTTTTCTTCCCTCAAGGGCTTTAAGGATTGTTACCTCATCTGCATACTCTAAATCTCCACCCACAGGCAGTCCGTGTGCTATTCTGGTAACTTTAACTCCCAGGGGTTTTAATATTTTTGAAATGTACATAGAGGTTGCTTCCCCTTCAACTGTAGAATTTGTAGCAACTATTACCTCTTTTACTTCGCCGTTCATCCTCTTTACAAGACCTTTAAGATTAATATCATCAGGTCCTCTTCCAGTCATTGGAGAAATGTTTCCATGAAGAACATGGTAAGTTCCATTATATTCCTTTACCTTTTCCATTACATAAACATCCTTTGGTTCCTCTACAACGCAGACAATACTCCTATCACGATTTGGGTTGCTGCATATGGCACAGGGATCTGTGTCTGTGTAATTACCGCATACAGAGCAGTATTTTATAGTTCCCCTAGCCTTTATAAGTGCCCCGGCAAACCCCTCTACCTCTTCCTTTGGCAGATTTAATGTATATAGTGTAAGTCTTTGAGCTGTCTTGTAGCCTATACCCGGAAGCTTTGCAAATTCTTCTATTAATTTTTCTATAGCCAAAGGATAAAATTCCAAATTATTTCACCTCAGTTAAAACATACCTGGCATACTCATACCGCCAGTTATCTTTTTCATTTCATCTGCTGTTTCAGCCTCTGCCTTTTTAAATGCTTCGTTTACTGCAGAAAGTATAAGATCCTCCAACATTTCAACATCCTCCGGATCTACTGCTTCAGGCTTTATTTTTATGCTCAGAAGCTCCTTTTTTCCATTAGAAACAGCTTCAACTACTCCGCCGCCGCTGGTTGCTGTAAATTGCTTTTTCTCCAGCTCCTCCTGCATATCCTGCATCTTCTTCTGCATCAACTGCGCCTGCTTTAATAGATTATTCATATTCCCACCGCCTAAACCCGGGAAACCGCCTTTTGCCATATTTTCTTCCTCCTTAAAATATTAATCAATCATCAAAAACTTCTAAAGTGTCTCCGAAATATTCCTTAAGCTTTTCCTCGTTGTCTTTTTTGATTTCCTCTTCCACAATATATTTTATTCTAACTTTTTCTTTAAGTGCTTCTGAGAAAATTTCCTCCACCTTGACTCTGTATTCTTCCTTCTCAAGCCTTCCCTTATTAAAAGAATATTCCTTAGGATATTTTATTGTAATTTCACCATTTTTGCAACCGGAAACTTCACCGGTAACTAATGAAGCATATATTATCATAAGTTTTTTGATTTTAAGAGTTTCTAATATATCCGGGAAAATACTTTCAGCCTTTTCAAAGGTAACAGATGATTCGGTATTTTCCTGTATTATTTCCTTGGGCTCTTCCTTTTTTTCTACAATTTTAACTGATTCTTTCTTTTCTTTTTTAGGTTCTTCATTTTTACCCGGGGTAACTTTAAAGGAGCCTGATTTAATCATTTCCTGAAGCTGATTAAGCCTGTTTATTATTGTTTCCTTCGATGTATCATATTCTATCTTGCAGAGCTTCATGATAGAAAGTTCCAGATATATTCTGCTCTGGGTACTCCACTTTGCCTGGCTCAGCGAGTCTTCAAGAATGCGTATGTCTCTCATTATCTCTTCAACTCTTATTCTTTCGCCCCGCTTTTTAAGAGCCTCAATATCCTCTAAGGAGGCATCTATTACCTGCTCCGGATTTTGAGTTATCTTTGTCATTAAAAGGTTTCTAAACTGGGAAATAAGGTCTTTAATAACTACATTTACGTCTTTTCCCGAGAAAATTATATTATCTACTTCTTTTAGTGCTCCCTCTAAATTTCTGTCAATTAATAAGTCCATAAGGTTATTAATATTTTCATTTGTAACCAATCCCAGAATCTGAAGCAAATCAGTATAATCTATCTTTGAATTTCCCATGGAAATTGCCTGATCAAGTATGGAAAGAGCATCTCTCATGGCACCATCTGCCATTCTTGATATTAACATTAAGCTTCTGTCATCAGCTTCAACACCCTTTTCATCTACTATCCTTCTAAGCCTTGCTTCTATTTCGCTGCTTTTTATCCTCTTAAAGTCAAATCTCTGGCACCTGGACAAAATTGTAACAGGCAGCTTTTGAGGATCTGTGGTTGCCAGAATAAATATTACATAGCTGGGGGGCTCCTCTAAGGTTTTAAGAAAGGCATTAACTGCTCCTGTGGAGAGCATATGAACCTCATCCATTATGTATACCTTGTATTTGCCCTCTCTTGGAGGATAAATAACATCATCTATTATATCCCTTATTTTATCTACTCCGTTATTTGAAGCAGCATCCAGCTCAGTAACATCTAAAAATGTACCCTGATTTATCTTAGTGCAGTTTTCACATTTGTTGCAGGGTTCACCATCTATAGGATGAAGGCAGTTTACTGCTTTTGCAAATATTTTAGCTGTAGAGGTTTTACCTGTACCTCTTGTACCGCAAAATAAATAAGCATGGGTTATCTTATTTCCTTTAACTTCATTTTTAAGAGTAGTAGTAATATGTTTTTGAGAAACCACGTCGTTAAAATTCTGGGGTCTCCACTCTCTATAAAGAGCTGTATAAGACAAAAAAACCACCTCTTTCAGCTATATATAAATCATTATATCCTATTTTGGGTAAAATAAAAAGACGCTCTTGCGTCTCAACATATAAAGCCGTGCACCTCGCTCTGAAGTTAGAATATGAGCGTTACCTATACAGTTAACTCAAACCAGGTAAACTCACGGCACACGAAAGGTTTCACTTACCGCTGCTTCCTTCCGGACCTGACGGGGTTCATGAATTTTCATTGCGTAAGGCCCAGTTATCAACGTCACTTATACAGGCCCGACCTCACACTCTAAAGTCTCGGCGAGGAATTCAATCCTGCTGTAGCGGATTGCAGGTTACAGGGCACCGCTGACTCCCCATCTAGCACGACAAAGTCTGCTTGGCGGAGAAAAGGGGATTCGAACCCCTGGAAGAGTTTCCCCTTCACACGCTTTCCAGGCGTGCTCCTTCAACCACTCGGACATCTCTCCATGTGCTCTCAAGCTTAAAATTTTATCGACAATGAGTATTATACTATGGATTTTCTATAAATACAAGTACAAAAATTTAGAACTAAGCTTCCTTTTTTTTCATCCCAGTTACTATAAATAAGAATAGACCAACTGCCAAAATAATATCTCCTATGGAAATAACATATGCTCTTCCGATATTATATGGAATGATATCTCCAAGAAAATTAAGCTTGGTTGTACCATCTATTGCCCTGTATAATCCTTCCATCCATATAGGTTTTGTTAGTCCAACACTTAAAGCTGCTGAAGCACTTACAGGCATTGCTCCTCCATTTATAAATATTGGCAAAGCATTTATTAAAAATCCAATGCCCATGATTAATATATATTTATTTTTCCTGTTTATTATTACAAATATAAGAAGCAATAAGTACTGAATTGAATATAAAATATATGTTAATGTTCCTCTGATTATAAGTCCATGCTGAATGGACATGACAATGATAAATTTAATAAGGAATCCTGTTAAAACAAGATACAGAACTTTTATGCTCATTATATCTATATTTTTCAGTCTTCCTTTTAATAAATATCCAATAATAACAGCAAATATTATTACTTCGATAAACATTAAACTATATTCCTCCGGTTTTCTCTAAATATCTGAAATACGCATCTACCACATCCGGGTGAAATTGTGTTCCCCTATTAGCTTTCAGTTCACTTATTATATAATCCATGCTCCTTGCCTTTCTGTAAGGTCTGTCTGTAAGCATGGCGTCTATTGAATCTGCAAGTCCTATTATAAATACATCTAAATTTAGCTGATCAGGTTTAAGACCTGTGGGATACCCGGTACCGTCATATCTTTCATGATGATGAAGGACTATAAATCTTACGGTGTCTATTCCAAGTATATCCTTAAGTATATTAAAACCAATATCAGGGTGCTTCTTAATAAGCTCATATTCCTCGTTGGTTAATTTTCCTTTTTTATTTAGTATGGAATCATCAATACCTATTTTACCTACATCATGGAGCATAGCAGCTATTTTCAGTTCTTCAATACGAGGCTCTGAGAACTTAAGTTCCTTAGCAATATTTATAGCCAACTCCGAAACCCTTTCTGAATGACCTTCTGTATACTTGTCCCTTGCTTCCATGGCATGCATAAGGGCAGTAATGGTCTCAAAGTACTGAGACTTATTTTTTATATTTAATTGGAATGTATATCTTGCCAATAAAATTGGGAATATCACCAATATTATTCCCAAATAGTTGTTTGCTTTATAAGAAAGAACAAGAATTAAAGAAAATGGTACCATAGCGAGAATATTTAGTCCTGCTAACCTCAGATTATTTATATATGCTATTATTAAGTTTTTACTATAAAGTAAAGAGAAAAGCATTGATATAATTAGAGTCTCTAAAAGAAAATAAACTAAAACAAATATAAATAATGGTATCCATTCGCCAGAACTAAAAGCAAAAGGAGTTTTACCACCCACATTGTAATACACAATACTGCCAACAGTTATTGGAATAGTTACTATACTGTAATTAAATAACGTTTTATATATTGGTGTATTAAGAACATGAGAAGGCTTATTATTCACTTTTATAATTCTAAAGGTAAAGCCTATAATAAATGTTATAATATTTATTATAGGACCAAACAACATAAAACATGCTAGTTGTATAGCAAAACCTGTACTAACAGATATATCTTTGTATAGCACTGTAAAAGATTCTGTTATTGCAGCAAGTAAACTGAAAAACAATATTTTAATTATAAAAAAATAATTTAAAGATAAATTATTAGACCTAATTAAATGATAAATTGATAAAATAAATAATATATATATAATTACTAAAAATGTTTTAAATTTTATTGGTAATTTACCCATTTTCCCTCCTATATAATAAAGGCCGAAGATTCTAATAAAAATTTAAGCCCATGTAAAACAAGATCCACCAGCAACAGCCAGTGCTAAAACTGTCATTAAAACAGCAACTAACTTTCTTTTCATTTAAATTACCCCCTTTGCGATTACACAAGAGATTCGCTATAATCCTGTGCGTTATATCGCTTCGCTAAGGGAAATTAAAAACCAAATCTTCGGCCCTTATATCTAATTGGTTGTCTTTTGTACAATTCTATTTATTGCATCCAGTGATGCTTTTGCAATAGACTCATTTACGTCATCTTTAATAATCGATGATCCTATCATTGTTTCCTCACTATGGTTAAGAACCATAGTAACCAGGACACTTACAAAGGAAACATCCCCATAATTTGTAATAAATACATTCATAACATCAAATAGATTTTCCTGTCCTAATATCTTTTCAACTGCTTTTAAGGTAGAACGGGCAACTATATTTTTCTTTATGGCTGAACTTTTTATGCCTGTTTCAACTACCTGATAGCTCTCCTCTTCGAAGTCTAAGCTGACTTCACATTTAATTGTATTTTCAAAGGAGGTCAGTGATATTCCCTCCAGTTTTATTCTGCCTAATTTTTGCTCCATATCAGTATTTATCTGAGCAATACTAATTATCTTTCTGTCTACTTTATAATCCTTTAATGTAAGCAGGGCGGTTTCTATATCCCTTGAAATCTGCTTTGGTGATCTATTGCTGCCTGCTAATACGTGTATTTCTGTAAGTTCATCTCCTGATGATACTAATTTACATTTGGTAACACCCTGAATTTTACAAATTATCCCTTCAAAATCTGTGTATTCCATACCCTTCGCTACCCCCATTTACATTAAAATCATATAATATAATTAAATAATATACTATCTCCCATTATATTACAACAACATTAATAATAATCTCTGTTAATATTCTATAATATAGTTGAAATTCCTTCATAAAGCAAAAAAATATTTATTTTATGTAAAAAAATCTGCTATCGCAGAGATCTAAGGGAACCTTAGGTTCCCGCAGGCGGCACTATCGTGCCTGAGCACCTTCCTGAAAACAGCGGGAAGTTCCTTCCCTGCACCCATCCTTTTTACTCCCTAAAAAATTCAATAATACTTTTAATTTTAGTATTAGTTATCCACAGAGTTTAAATTTTATAATTTCCTATAGAGTAAAAACCTGCACTATATGTGCAGGCTAAACATCTATAGAATTTAAAGCAATGGCACATTCGATTCTTTTTTTCTGCATTTCACATCCTATTGCATATGGAGTATTAAAGTCTTTGTTAAAATTATAATTGTTTGCCTGGCATCCGCCGCTGCAGTAAAATCTGGCCCAGCATTCCCGGCATTTTGGCTTATTGTATATATGAGCCTTCTTTAATGTAAGTCCAATATCAGTTCTCATTTCATTTTCAAAAATATTTCCAATTTTAAAATCAAGATTTCCTACAAACTGGTGGCAGGGATATATATCTCCTGATGGAGTAACAGCTACATACTCGTGTCCTGCTCCACAGCCTGATATTCTTTTATACACACAGGGACCTCCGTTTAAATTTATATTAAAGTGGTAGAAATTGATTTTCTTATTATTTTTCTTTCTATCTAAAAGGAATTTATAAATTTTATCATATTCGCCCATAATTTGAGGAAGATCCTGCTCCCTTATTGAAAGAGGATGTTCATCCGGAAGAACAACAGGTTCAATTGATATTTCCTTAAAGCCTTCTTCTGCTAAGAATTTTAAGTCTTCAGAAAAGTCCAGGTTTTCTCTTGTAAAGGTTCCTCTTACATAATAAGCCTTATCCTTGTCCCTTTTTTCAATCATCTTCTTTATCTTAGGCACTATATCATCAAAGCTTCCTGTTCCATCGGCTCTTACTCTTACCTTATCATTAACCTCTTTTCTTCCGTCTAAGCTTAAAACTATATTTACCATGTTTTTATTTAGGTAGTCCATAATTTCATCATTTAAAAGTGTACAGTTAGTTGTCATTGTAAATCTGATATTTTTCCCGTTTTTCTCACCTTCGTTTTTGCCATAGTCAACTATCTTCTTTACCGTATCAAATACCATGAGAGGCTCTCCGCCAAACAGGTCAACTTCAATATTTTTTCTTGGACCGGAGCGCTCTATAACAAAGTCTATTGCTCTCTTTCCTACTTCAAAGGACATAAGCTCTCTTTTTCCCCTATATTCTCCCTCATCTGCAAAACAATATTTACACCTAAGGTTGCAGTCATGGGCAACGTTTAAGCATAAGGCTTTTATATAGTCCTCACCCTTTTCGTAAGTCTTGGCGATATCCTTATATACATCTTTTGTATATAAAAGTCCTTCATCTATAAGCTCATTTATTTCAAGATAGGCTTCCTCTATTTCATTTTCGCTATATTTTCTCTGATAGTTTTTCTTAAGTTCTTCTAATGATTTTAATCCTTCTTCATCTAAAAGATCGTAAACTAACTCATCTATTTGATGAACAGCACCGGTATTAACATCAATTACAAATTCCTGACCATCTACCAGAAACTTATGAATATCTGACATAATTCTCCTCCTATAGTGCACTAACGTGCAGTATTCCTCGTATATAGAATAGAATAGGCAGGAACTTTTGTCAATTGAAGAAATTTACTAATCGTAAATCAACCCTGATTTAATCGAGTAGAGGCTAACAATTAATATGTTTCGCCCCTCTCACAACACCGTACGTACCGTTCGGTATACGGCGTTTCACTAGTTTACAGGCTTAACATGGTTATAATAATCAGAAAAGGTTA